>NZ_JBMDIJ010000026.1:0-69558 GCF_057808595.1 Pseudomonas sp. FG98
AGCCGCTGGATCCGGGCCTGGCACAGGAACCTGTGGGAGCTGGCTTGCCAGCGATCAGGCCGGCAAGAACTACCCTGTCAGCAGGCTTGATGTTGAAGCTGATGGCCTAATCGCCGGCAACGCCGGCTCCCACAGGGTTCCGGATCAGCCGCTGGATCCGGGCCTGGCACAGGAACCTGTGGGAGCTGGCTTGCCAGCGATTAGGCCGGCAAGAACTACCCTGTCAGCAGGTCTGATGTTGAAACTGATGGCCTCATCGCCGGCAAGCCGGCTCCCACAGGGGTTCCGGGCCAGCCGCTGGATTCAGGCCAGACACAAAACCTGTGGGAGCTGGCTTGCCAGCGATTGATGCAGTGAGTCCACAGGCGAATCACCTCAGTTCAGCACCATCTGCAGATCCTTACGGGCCCGATCCCGCCAGACCACCACCGATGCCTTGTAGCCCTCGCGCATCCGCGAGCCGATGACATTCAGATCCTGCGGCGTGGCGATCTCCTGCCCCGACACTTCGATGATCACGTCCAGCGGCTTCAACCCGGCACGCTCGGCTTCTCCACCTTTTAGCGTTTCGATCACCCAGGCGCCCTTCGCCTCCGCCAGGCCCACGGCCTTGGCATAGTCGGCGCTGACCGGACCGATCTGCATGTCCAGCAGCGGCGTGGAGGTGGTCCGCTTCGGTTTGCTCGCAGCCACAGCCGGCGCAGCAGGCGCGGCGAGTGGCGGCCCGATCACGATCGGCACATTGATGAAGGCACTCTTGCGCCAGACCTTGAGCATGGCCGTGGCACCGGTGGGCAGCCGGCCGACCGCCACCTGGTAATCGATCGAATCAGCTACTGGCGCCGAATCCACGGCCACAATCACGTCGGTGAACTGCAAGCCGGCCTTCTCGCCATTGCCACCGGGGATCACCCGTTCGACCGAGGCGCCCGCTGCCGGCATGCCCAGCAGCGGCGCCTTGATCGGGTCGATCGGGCTGATGCCGATCCCGGTCCGGCCGGAGCCATTGGTGGTCCATGCCGGGCAGTCGCGGCTATCCAGCACCTTGCGCACGGCAACCCGCCGGCTCGCGCCCCAGGCCTGGGCGCCGACATCCGTCAGGCCTTCCATTTGCCGGCTGACGAAGAACGCCTGGTTGAGGTAATCGCAGGAACGGTTCTGGTAGTGCTCCGGGGTTTCCTCGGCGATCCACTGCGCCAGGGTCCTTTGTCGCGTGCCCTTGGGCGAAGTCGGCCCCCAGCCCGCCGGCGGATTGGCAATGACCGAGGCGAAACTGGCCGGATCCCGCTCCGGTGCGTCGAGTACAGGCGCCGGCGTTGCCGAGGCCGTCGACGAGGTGGGGGCCGTTACCGTGGTCGCGACAGTGTCATCCACTGAACAGCCCTTTTCCCTGGCCACCTGTTCCGCCGCCGATAGCGCCACCGGCCCGCCCCATTGGGTACTGTCGCGGGCCACGGCGGCCTTGCGCTCGGCCCACTGCACGGTGATCTGCGCGCAGGTCTGGCCACGATAGTGGTCGACCAGGTACTGCCTGACCTGCGCATCGTTCTGCGCCTTGAACTCGGCGTCGGTCGGCCCGGCTGCGTCGGCGGCATACATGATCGGATCGGTGATGATCGAGATCGGGTCGAGTATGCAACCCCCCAGCAGCGCCAGGGTCGATCCCAGCAGCGTTGTTCGTACCGCTTGTGCAGCGTTGATTCTTGTCAAAATGGCCGCCCTCCCCGAGCAAAATGCCATCATCTCTGATGGCATTGCCGGAGCATAGTGGCCACAAGCCAAATCCGCAGGAATATTCAGCCGTTCATCGTCAGGATGATCTTGCCGACATTCTCTGCCGACTCCATACGCCGATGGGCATCGGCGGCGCAGGCCAGCGGGAAGCTGCTGTCGACCACCGGCAGCAGGCGCCCGCCTTCATCGAAACGCTCCAGCCAGTGCTCGCGAAAACGCCGGACCATGGCGTGTTTTTCCCGCTGGCTGCGCGACTTCATCACGGTGCCGATGATCTGCAGATGACGGTAGAGGATGTCCTGCAATTGCAGCTTGACCTCGCCACCACCCCCGAGAATGCCGACCTGCACCAGCCGCCCGCCGTTGGCCAGGGAACGCAGGTTGCTGGCGAACCAGGGCTCGCCGATGAAATCGACGATCACATCGACGCCACGGCCCTCCGTCTCCCGGGCAATGACCTCGGCGAAATCCTCCTGCTTGTAGTCGATGACCCGATCGGCGCCGAGCTGTTCGACCCGCGCCCGCTTGCCGCCGTCGGCCGTGGCGAAGATCCGGGCGCCGCTGGCACGGGCCAGTTGCACCGCAGCCGAACCGACTCCACCGGCAGCGGCATGGATCAGCACCGAATCGCCCATCTGCAACCGCCCCAGGTGAAGCATGGCTTCGTGGGCGGTGACGAAGACTTCAGGAATCGCCGCCGCATGCACATAGTCCAGTTGCGCCGGAATCGGCATGGCCATGCGATGGTCAATACGGGCGATCTCGGCGTAGGCACCGCCACCGACGATGCCCATGACCCGGTCGCCGACCCGATAGCCGCTGACCTCGCTGCCGATCTCGATCACCTCGCCGGCGATTTCCAGACCAATGATCGGCGAGTCGCCGAAGTCGGGCCGGCCATAGCCGCCGCGGCGCTGGGTCAGGTCAGCACGATTGACCCCGGCGGCGTGCACGCGCACCAGCAGGTCCGTGGAGCGCACCAGCGGCGTGGCGACTTCGTTGAGTTCAAGGACTTCGGGACCGCCGAAGGTTTCCAGGGTAATGGCTTTCATGGATGGGTCTCCCGGCTCAGATCTGGCTGATGAATTTGTTGGTCAGGTAGTGCTCGATGCCTTCGCTGCCGCCTTCGGAGCCGTGGCCGCTGTCCTTGATCCCGCCGAACGGCAGTTCGGTGGCGACGATGCGGTACTGGTTGATACCGATCATTCCCGCCTGCAAGCCGTCGGCGACGTCGATGGCGGTGCGCGCGTTGTTGGTGAAGGCGTAGGCCGACAGTCCGTAAGGCAGGCGGTTGGCTTCTTCCAGCCCGTCTTCCAGCTCATCGAACGGCATCAGGATGGCGATCGGGCCGAAGGGTTCCTCATGCATGATCCGCGCGCTCATCGGCACCTCGGTCAAAACCGTGGGGGCAAAGAAATAGCCGGGGCCGGGCAGGCTTTCGCCGCCAGTCAGCACCCTGGCGCCCTTGGCCACGGCGTCGGCCACCAGTTCTTCCATCTTGCTCACCTGGCGCAGGTTGGCCAGCGGGCCGACCTGGGTGCGGGGATCGAGGCCATCACCAACCCGCAGCGCTCGGGTGGCGGCAACGAAGTGCTCGACGAATTCCGCATAGGCCGCGCGCTGCACCAGGAAACGGGTCGAGGAAATGCACACCTGACCGGTACCACGGAAGCGATTGGCAGCCCCTTCCCGCGCCGCGCGTTCGATATCGCCATCTGCGAACACCAGCACCGGCCCGTGTCCGCCCAGCTCCAGGGTGATCGGCTTGACCCCCTGTGCAGCCTTGGCCGACAGCAGCCGACCGACCGGCACCGAACCGGTGAAGGCGACCTTGCGGATCAGCGGCGATGCGATCAGTTGGCTGGAAACTTCATCCGGCACGCCGAACACCACTTGCAGCACGCCCTTGGGCAGGCCGGCATCGTCCAGGGCACGGGCGATGGCCAGGGCCGTGGCCGGGCTTTCCTCGCCGGGCTTGAGGATCACGCTGCAACCAGCGGCCAGAGCGGCGGACAGCTTGCGCGCCGGGGTGATCGCCGGGAAATTCCACGGGGTAAAGGCCGCCACCGGGCCGATGGGCTCGCGCTTGACCAGTTGCAGCACGCCGGGGCGGCTCGACGGCACTACTCGACCATCGATGCGCCGCGCACTCTCGGCGAACCATTCGAAGTACTCGGCGGCGCGGCTCACTTCATCCAGGGCCTCGGCCAGCGGCTTGCCCTCTTCCAGGGTCAGTTGCGTGGCGATGGCCTGGGCACGCTCGAGCAGCAGGTCGGCCGCGCCCTTGAGGATCCACGCCCGCTCGCTGGCCGGGGTGCGGCGCCACTGCTCGAACGCAGGCCCGGTTGCCGCCAGGGCCCGGTCAAGGTCGGCGCTGCTGGCCAGCGGCACGCGGCCGATCTCGGCTTCACTGGCAGGGTTGACCACAGGGGCGCTGGCACGGCCTTCAGTGCCGATCCATTCGCCGTCGATAAACAGGTAAAGCGGGTCGTAGGGGGTAGTCATGGTTGTCGTCTTCCTTAGGGTTGCCGGGGGCGGTAGCAGCGAGTCTAGGGAGGACGGCAGCTCGGATTTAGCCCGGCCAACGGGAATGACTGTTGTGCCAGAAGGAAATATCGCTTTTCATTTGCCGCGAATCCGCACAATCAACAGGGCTCGGGAAAGGTCGCAATGGACAAGCTGTCGAACATGGCGGTGTACGTGAAGGTGGTCGAGATGGGCAGCTTCACCGCCGTGGCCAACCACCTCGACTCGACGGTGGGCAATGTCTCTCGCGCGGTCTCGGCGCTGGAGCAGATGCTCGACGCACGCCTGTTGCAGCGCTCGACCCGGCGCCTGGTGGTGACCGATACCGGGCGGCGCTTCTATGAACGCTGCACCGCCATCCTCGCCGACCTGGACAACGCCGAGGCCGAGGCCCGCGACGCCCTGCTGGAGCCGCGCGGGACGCTACGGGTGCATTGCGTGCCCGGCCTGGCCCGGCACCTGGTGACCGAGGCGGTGCTGCATTACCGCAAGACCTTCGCCCAGGTCAGCGTCGACCTGCTGCTGTCGCAGAAAATGCCCAACCTGCTGGAAGACCAGCTCGACGTCTCGCTGCAGATCGCACGAACCCTGCCGGATTCGGCCTGGGTCAGCCAGAAGATCGGCGTCAGCCACTGCGTGCTGGTGGCCTCCCCCGACTACCTGGAGCGTCATGCACCGCCCGAGACGCCACAGGACCTTGCGCAGCATCAGTGCCTGCTGCTGGGTACGGTGGATTACGCGCGGGATGAGTGGCAGCTGAAAAGCCGGCATGGTGATGCCTGCTTCGTCCCTGCCGGGCCTGGCTTCAGCGTGAATGACATGGAGGCGATGGCGGTGGCAATCAGAAGCGGCGCAGGCATCGGCCTGCTGGCCGGGTTCTCGGCCATCGACGACCTGCGTGCGGGCAATCTGGTGCGGGTGCTGCCGGACTACTACACGCAGGAGCGCAATGTGTATGCGGTGTACAGTTCGCGGCAGTTCGTCGATGCCAAGATCAGCCGCTTCATCGAGGTATTGAAACATGAGGTGGGGCACCGGCTGGATCTGATTGCCCGGGAACTGATCAGTTGAATGCAACACGCTGGCCGAGGGCACTGCAGCGACTTTTACCCCTCAAGCCCGACACAACAACTGCCGAACCCAGCGATCCCTCGTCCGCGAACGCAACCACAGATGAACCCCGGCGCTGTCTGGCAGCGGCGGCTCGGCATCGAAGGCGATCAAGCAATCACTGCTGGCGATCGACTTGCCCATAAGCACCCCACGCCTGACCAATGCCACCTCACCCTCTGCGCACAGCTCATAGCAACCGTCCAGGGTCGAGACGAACCATTGCTGCTGAAAGCGACAGATACCCAGCGGTTCGCCCGGAACCTGGGCGAGCATGCCGACTTCGTCTGCGCTCACATGAATCACCGAGCCTCCCGCCGCCACCACCCATAGCGCCCCCGCTGGACCTTCGACACCGGCAATCAGATTGACGAAGGCCGTCGCCTCCTCTGGCCAGGGTCCCTGCAGGCGTTGCCAGGCACCTGGCGCGTTTCGACGCAGGAGCAATCCACCGTAGCCCAAGGCATGCACGGCGCCGGACGTCACAACGATCGAGTTGACGCCGCCCATGGCGCCCACACCCTGCTCTTCGTACTCGAGTCTGGCATGCTCGCCGGATGTCCAGCGATACAGACAACGGGATACGGTGCCAATCAGCAGACCGTCGTTGACCCAGGCCAGGCAACTGGCCAGCTCGATGCGCTCACCATCGGCGGCATGCCAGCTGATCTTGCGCGAGTACCAATGCCCTTCCCCCGGCAACTGCGGGTGTGCATCCATCCGCCGCCATCCGGCGACCTGCCGCAGGTCGCTGTTGGTGATCAACTGATCGTCCCGGGTGATGGCCCAGACCCGCCCATCCCCGTCAGCGACGATGCCCTGGATGACATCTGCCAGCCAGACACGCGCCCGCACACCCAGCCCGTCCGCCTCAGGCTCGCCACTGAGGATCCACGACGAGATGGGACTCTGTTCGTCATGCACATGCACAGCGAACCACGGCTGCTGCATGGCCAGGGTCAGGTCCGCCAGTTGATAGCGCCTGCCGTCAGGCACCAGGGTCGATTCAGTCATTGTCGGGGCTCATGTCGCGGATGGGAGTGGGGATGGCTGCGCTGGCTGGGCGCCGGGAGTCGTGGTGAGGCCGATCGGCAGCACATAGTCCAGGCCCTTGTTCAGGCCCGCATAGAAATCCCTGGCCTCGATCATCAGGGCCAGGGCCACGGCGCGACCGACCTCCTGGCGCTCGGGCCAGGTCATGTAACCGGCCTGGGTCAGGGCAAAGCCCTTGACACTGAACCTGGCGAAATCATCGCCGCTACCCAGGTGGCTTTTCTTGATTGCCACATCGACCCCCAGGTCGGCCGTGGTATAGACGTGGGTCATCCACACGAAGACGTGCTCCAGGTAGGCACCGAGTGTCGGTTTGGCAGTGCTGGCGAGAAGCTTCTTCAGCGCCAGATCCTGCTGTTCGGTGACATAGCGGTGCTGCGACCCTTTGTTCTGCGAGTCCTGCAGGTACGTCGCGAAGCTCTCGTCGAGGGTACTGGACTGCTTGCGGACCGCCATCCCGCGCAGCACTTCGTCGCGAATCAGATGGTCGGCATCGTACCCCCGGTAGATGCTCAGGACACTGCGGTTGGCAACACTCTTGGTCTTCTTGATGGCCTTGTAGGCACCAGCCAGCGTAGGCATCCGCAGCAGTTCGCGGATCTTCTCCTTGCTCTTCGCATCCAGGGTGTCCGTGCGCCAGTCGAGGCGGTTGATGTCCCGGGCAAGCGCCACGACCCCGTTGATCTCGTCACGCAGCACCTCGTCCTCGAGCGGGTAGGCCGCCTCGATCACGCTGGGCCGCAGGTTCAGCACCTCCCCCGGCGTGGTGAGCAGTTTCGAAATCACCGCTCGCGCCTCGCGCTCGCTCATCTTGTGCCCATCGGAGCGCGGGTAGGAAATGCCACCCACGTCGAAAGCGTCGACGTAGGTATTCTGCTCGGCTTGGTGAGCCGCCTGGAATGCCGCCTGGGCATTGACGTCGCCCGGGTTTTGCAGCACTGCGGCGTAGGCGCTTCGCACCCGGCTCATGGCCGCGAACTGGCTATTCATCCGTCAGCGCCTCCATCGGATCAAGCGGCCCGTGGCCGCGAATCAAGTCTTCAATGTGCTTGCCAAAGGTCGAGGGCCGGCCGTGTCCGCGCGCCTGCATCCAGGCCAGGAGGCGGTCGACCTTCGGTTCGAGCAGCGAGCGGGTGCGTACAGGGTGGTCGGGCAGTTCCAGGCGCAGGGCGGGCGCCTGCTCAGCGTCGAGCAAAACCTCCATCTCGAACGGCGCCCAGCCGTCGGTGTGACGCCCGATGCCGTCGGGGTCGAGGTCGAACCAGCCGGTGTAGGCGCCTGGCCGCCCGGTGATCAGCTCCACGCCGAGCTCGGTCTTGTTCTTGACCTCCCGACCCGGCCATGACAGCGGATAGATCCGGCGCACACAGTGCATCTCGCCATCGCGCACGGCAGAGGCCAAGGTGAGCCTGGTCATCATGTCGTAAAGCTGACGCTGCTGTGGCGTGAAGCCGGCCATCGACGGGCTGTCGGCGGCCACCTCGATATTCAGCGGGAGCAGAGCGCCATGGGCGCCGGCGCGGCCGCCTTTCGCCTCCGGCTCGCGCTCGGATGCATCCTCCAGCGCAGGTTCGGGGTCAGAGTCGGGGTCCGGGTCGACGGAGCTCTGCAGCGCCGTCACCGGCATCGCGGATGCCGCAGCCCAGGTGCTACGTGCCACTTCCGGCTGGCCAGCGAACAAGGCAATTACCTGCCCCTGTTCATCGATGGTCGGCGCCTCGGGCCCGGCGACAACAACCTCGCCAGCAGCCACCGGGGCTACGTCATCGAACCTCGACGCCCAGGTCCACAGGAACTGGCGATAGTCATCTTCGCTGGCCTCCACCCTGGTGGACAGATCGCCCAGCGCATTATCGAAATCCTTCAGCAACTCGTTCGCGCTGATCTTCTTCAACCAGCTCTTCTCCAGCAGCGTCCCAGCCTGGGCGCGCCCTGCCGAGGTGAGGTACAGCTCGCCCCGCTCATCAAGGGCCGCCCAGGCCGTGGAAGTGGTACGCAGAGCGGGCGCGTCCGCACCTGGGCGCATTTCGTAGAGTTTCTGCAACGCATTCATGGTGTACGACGGCAGCCAGCCGAAGCGCCTGAAGGCTTCCTGCAGAATCAGGTTGGTGCCAAGCGACTCGGCCGGCGCCAACAGACGCTCCTCCTGTTCGATCAGGCAGGGCGAGGTCGCGACGATGGCGTGCGGCAGCAGATCGACGAGTTTGTCGACCTGCTCTTTGTCATTGCTGCCCCAGGGTAACCAGGCCTCGCCTTCACGCAGCACCATCAGGCGTGCAGGCACCGGGGTACCGTTCACGCTCAAGCGGATGGCGATGCCCTGGCGCTTGCCCGGCCTGGCCGCGACAGGTGCAGAATCACCCTCCCCGGCCAGGGCCCGGAGCAAGGGTCCCTTGACCCGCCCGCCGCCGGGAATGCCATGGCGCAAGTAGACAGAGCCAATCAGGTTGTCCAGTATCCGCAAGGCAATGGCGCCGTAGGCCAGGCCCATGTTCAGGGCTCGACAAGCGCTGGCCGCGCGGGTTTCGGCGCCGTCACCATGAGTCTCGACACAATGCCCGTCCAACAGGGCCCTCTGCATTTCCTCCTTGGTCAAGGCATGGAAACGTATGCGCCGGATCCTGCGCACATGCATAAACCACGGCGCCTCCTTGAGCACCTGGATCATGTGCCAGGCGATGGCTTCGCCCTGAGCGTCATCGTCGGTGCCCAGTACCAGTTCGTCACACTGCAACAGGCGGCTACCGGTATTGCGCAGGGCGCTCGCAAGTTCACTGCCCTCGCGCTCGCTCAACTGCCAGTGCGGCTTGAGGCCATCCTGCCAGGCGACCGTCCCGGGCCCTGGCAAATCACGAATGTGACCGCCACAGCCGAACACCTGGGTACCCTCGCCCACCAATTCCTGAATGATCCTTGCCTTGTGCACCGACTCCACCACCATCAGGGTTGATGGTCCCAGCTTGCGAGCCGGCACCCGCGGAGCACCGGTGAGCCGTTCATGACCCGGCTCGCGCACCCCGGCCAGGCAGCGGCCGACCACGGCCGACGGCAAGTCGTTGAGCGGGTCCATCGCTTGCTGGGCAAAGAACAGGTCGGAATGGCCGAACAGGATGAAGCTCTTCTGCGCCCGGCTGATCGCCACGTTGAGCAGGCGGCCGTCATCGCGGTCGATGAATACCCGGTCGCGGTGGTTATCCGCCGTGCGGCAGGTGGCACGGCTTTCCCGGTTCACGGCACTGAATAGCACTACCGGCATTTCCGCACCCTGCAGGGTATGCACGGTGCCGATGGTCAAACGTGCGCTGAGATTGGCGTCCTCGGGATCGAGAAGCTCGCGTATCCGGCTCTTGATCGCCTCGACCTGACCGCGAAACGGGGTGACGATCGCTACCAGTTTTTCCAGGGGCACCGGCCGCTCCGGGTGCCCCTCGACCCGAGCGGCCCACTTCGCCAAACGCGGCCCGAATGCCCTAAGCCAATTGGCGATGGCCTCGGCTTCGCCAGGGTTGGACCAGGAGTCGCCCTTGCACGGCTCGTCATTAGGGCCGCCGGTCTGGTAGAACGCCAGCGGCGGCAGCGGGAAGGTGCCCTTCAGGCGCTTGCGCAGGCGGATTTCTTCGTCTCCTTCCAGCAGCGCCAGCCCAGCGTCCTCGAAGCAACCCGGCAACGGGTCGCGAACCATGGGTTTGAGCTCGCGGCTGATCACGTCGCCCTGCGCATCCCGGTCATGATCGTGATAGAGCAGGTCGATGCAAACGTTGATGATCGATTCCGCGCAGCGGTAATGCTCACGCAGCAGCAGACCATCACGCAGACGTCCATCGGGCATGGCCTCGGCAAAAGACGCAGAGGTCGCGGCCAGTTTCATCACCGAACCGCTGGCCGCGTCGGCGCCACGATACCGCAACCCCTCCAGCCAGGGCTGCTGGGGCCAGCGATCAGCCACCTGGCGGGCCTCCACTTCGGGAGTCACCGAAGACACCGGCGACAATTGCTTCATGTCACCCACGATCACCGCTTGCTTCGCCAGGGCCAGTACCGGTACGCCCAGTTCCGGCGCGGCTTGTCCCGCCTCGTCGATGATCAGCAGGTCGACGAAGGCGAACAGCGGCTGCTTGCCATCGCTCAGCAGATTCGGCGCGCTGTGCAGGGTGGCGACGATGCAGGGAAAGAGCATGGCCGCACGCCTAAGCGCGCTTTGCCGGTCCGGCGGCGTGGGACAGGCGATGACCGAGATCAGCCAACGGGTCTCCCAATAGCGTGCGGCGAGCTGGAAAATGACCGGGCGCCACACCACATCCAGCAACTTCTGCTGCTGCGCCTGGCGCGCCTGGGGTGTCGCGGCGCGGAGCAGATCCGCCTGGATGCCTTCAACCCATGCGCAGGACCACCCCTCACTCGGAAAGCGCTCGGCCAGGGCCTGCACATCGTCCAGTGCGTCGATGTCGGCCTGACGTTCGATGGCCGACACCAGACCGCTATGAAGTATCCCGGCAAGGGTCTCCAGGCCCTTGCAAAGCATGCTCGCCTCGACCTTTTCGGACTTCTGCTCACGCCAGATCTGCCGGATGACCTGACTGACCTCCTCTTTCTGCGCCTCACTGAACAGCGAGCGGAACAGTTCGGGCCGTTCAGTAAAGGCTTTCTCGAAGTGCCGCGCCAGCTTGAGTGCGGCGTCGCCTGGTTCTTTCCCAGCCTTTGTCAGGCAGGCAGAACCGACGCCATTGGTGCACAGGACCTTGTCCTTGACTTCAAGGATGGTGAATTCGAGGCGATGCTCACCCGCCCTGGATTTCGACGGCGCACTGGCAGTAAACCCGAGCAACCGTTTGCCGACCGGGTTCAGCCAGCGTCGCGCCAGGGGATGAACCCTGCCTACCGCGCCGTTGAACGTGCCCATCACGTTCTCCACACTCTGACCGGTAGCGCCGCACACAAAGGTCACCGGGCAATGCTCCTGTCGGTCATACGCCGCCAGAACCCACTGGTTGGCGATCATCGCCCGCAGCATCGCCGTCTTGCCGGTCCCTGGCGGACCGCTGACCGCCACCACTCCACTCTGCCCCTGCAAGCGCAGCAGAGCGTGCAAGGCACGGCGCTGCGAGTCGTTCAAAGGGTCCGCGCTACGCGCCGCGTCCGGTGCTTCGTTGTTTGCAGACTTGTCGACCATGGCCACATGCCGGGCCACAAGCGCAGCCGGGGCCGGCTCATCCACCACAATGCCCGAACGGAAGCGGTCGGGCTCGACCAACTGTGCCAGGGCGCCGATGTCCTCGGCAGCGGTCAGGGCCTTGTACACCTTGGCCAACGCCAGGGTCGCGTAACCCGGTTGTCGTGGGACCGCTAGCCAATACCCGGGGATCGAGGCCAAAGCATCTGCCTTGCCATCGGCCTGGACATTGTCGAACAGTGCCAGGCAACCTTTGACGTAGGTGCTCCAGGCCGGGTTCTGATTGAAGGTGAGAAGGAAACTGTTCAGTTCCTCGCGGTAAGTGTGGAAATGGCCAATGGCGGGCGGCAGCTCGGTCGGGCGTAGCATCGGCTGTGGCTCAAGCCACTGGCGAACGATCCGCGGGCGACAGTCGCCGAGGTCCTTGGGCAGGCAGACTTCGTTGCGCTCGTTCAGATCGAAAGGAAACCAGAAGGCAATGTTCAGTGGTCGCGGTGGCGGGGACTCGGATGTCTGCGGGTCCGGCCATATGGCGGAGGGCTTGTCGTTCGGCGAGGCGGTGCGGTGGAACACCAATGCCATGGGTATACGTGGATCCTCCACCGGCTTTTCCGGTTCGGGACCACTGAGTCCGGCCTCTTCCCGCGTTCTGCGCGCATCTTCCTCACGCCGTGCGCGCTCGGTGGCGACACGCTCGAGCAGAAACGCCAGCGCCGGTTTGTTTCCCTCGCTGAATCCCAAGGCAAAGTTCGGCCACGACATGCGTTCGACTTTCAGCACCGGGATACGCACATCGCTCGCCTGCATGCCAAGCAGATCATCTGCCGTCAGCGCCTTGTGCCAGTGATCCAGGATATCGGCCGGCAGTGACGCGACGCTCTCCTTTGTCATTCATTTCCTCCGTGAACATCTGCTTAAACCGCGGGCCAGAGCGGGTCGCGAGGGAGAATGATGGCTTATTGCCTTGCATGGTGCAATTCGGCGAGGGGGGGGGCAGGATGGTGGTGCGATGCGCCTGCCGCGATGAGGCAAGCAGGCGCAAGGACAATCAGGTTGCAGGCACTCAGCGCACCAGGCACGGCTTCTTGTTATCGAAGCGCCAACCCGACACCAGGTACTGCATGGCCACCGCATCATCCCGGGCACCCAGGCCCATGTTGCGGTAGGTCTCGTTGGCCTGCATCAAGGCATCCCGATCCAGTTCGATACCCAAGCCCGGTTTCTTCGGTACCTGCACCAACCCGCCTTCGATCTTCAGCGGCTCGCGGGTCAGGCGCTGGCCGTCCTGCCAGATCCAGTGGGTGTCGATCGCCGTGACATTACCCGGCGCGGCCGCTGCGACATGGGTGAACATGGCCAGGGAAATGTCGAAGTGGTTGTTGGAATGCGAACCCCAGGTCAGGCCCCAGTCATTGCACATCTGCGCGACCCGCACCGAGCCCTGCATGGTCCAGAAATGCGGGTCGGCCAGGGGAATGTCGACCGATTGCAACTGGATCGCGTGGCCCATCTGCCGCCAGTCCGTGGCAATCATGTTGGTGGCGGTGCGCAGGCCGGTGGCACGGCGGAATTCGGCCATTACTTCGCGGCCGCTGTAACCGTTTTCCGCGCCACACGGGTCCTCGGCATAGGCCAGGACGTGATGCTGGTCACGGCATAGGGCGATGGCCTCCTTCAGTGACCAGGCGCCATTCGGGTCGAGGGTGATGCGTGCTTCGGGGAAGCGCTCGGCCAGGGCAGTTACTGCCTCGATTTCCTCGCCGCCGCGCAATACACCGCCCTTGAGTTTGAAGTCCTTGAAGCCGTAGCGCTCGTAGGCCGCCTCGGCCAGGCGCACGACCCGCTCCGGGGTCAGGGCTTCTTCGTTGCGCACGCGGAACCAGGCGTTGTCGGCATCGTCCTCGCTGCGATAAGGCAGGTCGGTGCGCTGGCGGTCACCGACATAGAACAGGTAGCCGAGCATCTCCACCGCATCGCGCTGCTGGCCCTCGCCGAGCAAGGCCGCTACCGGCACGTCGAGGTGCTGGCCAAGCAGGTCGAGCAGCGCCGATTCCAGGGCGGTGACCGCATGCACGGTGATGCGCAGGTCGAAGGTCTGCAAGCCACGACCGCCGACATCGCGATCGGCAAAGGCACTGCGCACCTTGTTCAGCAGGCCCTGGTAGTTGCCGATGGACTGGCCGAGCAGCAGTTCGCGAGCGTCTTCGAGGGTCTGGCGAATGCTTTCGCCGCCCGGCACTTCACCCAGGCCGATGCGCCCGGCGTTGTCCTTGAGGATCAGCACGTTGCGGGTGAAGTACGGGCCGTGGGCGCCGCTGAGGTTGAGCAGCATGCTGTCATGGCCGGCCACCGGGACCACTTGCAGTTCGGTGATCAGCGGCGCGCCTTGGGTGGTCTGGGTCGAGGTCAGTGCGTTCATGACATTTCCTTGTGGTCTTGTTGTATTCGGAGCTCAGTGAGAAGCCTGGGTGGTGGCGGGAACCGCAGTGGGCTCGCTGGTGCCGCGCAGTTCGATGCGCTTGATATCGCCAACCACGAACAGGTAGCTGATGGCCGCGATGAGGGCGTTGGCGCCAATGAACACCAGGGCCATCTTGAACGAGCCGGTAGCGGCGATGATGTAGCCGATAACGATCGGGGTGGAGATCGATGACAGGTTGCCGATGGTGTTGAACAGGCCGCCGGCCAGCCCGGCGATCTGCTTCGGCGAGGTGTCGGAAACCACCGCCCAGCCCAGCGCGCCGACGCCCTTGCCGAAGAACGCCAGGGCCATGAAGGCCACCACGATCCAGTCCGCTTCCACGTAGTTGCAGACGATCATCGACATCGACAGCACCATGCCCAGCACGATCGGCGTCTTGCGCGCCACGCTCAGGGAGTTGCCGCGGCGCAGCAGCCAGTCGGAGAACACGCCGCCAAGGATGCCGCCGAGGAAGCCGCAGATCGCCGGCAGCGAGGCGATGATCCCGGCCTTGAGGATGGTCATGCCGCGCTCCTGCACTAGGTACACAGGAAACCAGGTGAGGAAGAAGTAGGTCAGCGAGTTGATGCAGAACTGGCCCAGGTAGACCCCGGCCATCATGCGGTTGCCCAACAGTTGACGCAGGTCGGCCCAGCGCGGTCCGGCGGCGCGCTGCTGTTTCTGTTCTTCGAGATCGACCAGGCCGCCGTTGCTGGCGATGTACTCGACCTCGGCAGCGTTGACCAGCGGGTGCTTGCGCGGGCTGTGGATGACCTTCAGCCACACCAGCGAGAACAGCATGCCGAGCACGCCCATCATGATGAACACGTGCTCCCAGCCGAAGCGGTAGACGATCCAGCCCATCAGTGGCGCGAACAGCGCGGTGGCGAAGTATTGCGCGGAGTTGAACACCGCCGACGCGGTCCCCCGCTCCTTGGTCGGGAACCAGGAAGCGACGATCCGCGAGTTGCCGGGGAACGACGGCGCCTCCGCCAGCCCTACCGACAAGCGCAGCAGCACCAGCAGGACCACCGCCGTGCTGACGCCGAAATCACCGACGAAGCCTTGCAGGAAGGTAAAGAACGACCAGGTGAAGATGCTCCCGGCATAGACCCGCTTGGAGCCAAAGCGGTCGAGCAGCCAGCCACCGGGGATCTGCCCGAGCACATAGGCCCAGCCGAAGGCGGAGAAGATATAGCCGAGGGTGATGGCATCGATGCCCAGCTCTTTCTGGATGCTCGAGCCGGCAATGGAAATGGTCGCGCGATCGGCGAAGTTGATTGTCGTGACCAGGAACAGCATGAGCAGGATCAGGTAGCGGACGCGGGTCGGCTTGGCAGCCGGAGTGGCCTGTTGCATGGGTAACGCTCCCACGGATTTATTGTTGTGCGGGTAGTCGGTTTGCTCGCTGAAGACATATGTCGTCGTACAACGATAACGTTATCATGGTATGGATAACGTTATCATTCAAGCAGCAATTTCATGTTTTTCGTCGGACAGGCGAAATTCAGGTGCTGGCGCGTTCGATCAGGAAGAAGCCGGTGTCGTGATGTTCTACCGCCTTGCCGCCGGCCAGACGGCGCAGCAGCGCCTCGGCCACGGCGCGGCCCATGGCAGCGGAATTGACGCTGATGGTGGACAGCGGCGGATGGGCATGCTGGCTGTCGACGGTATCGCCGAAACCGAGCACGGCGATGTCTTCGGGTACGCGCAGGCCTTGTGCAGCGGCCTCTGCAAGCACGCCGAGGGCGACGCTGTCGGAGCTGCAGAACACCAGTTGCGGATGCGTTTCTCGCTGCAACAGGCGTCGCAGCCCTTCCCTGCCGACGAACCAGGTGGACGGCAGCGGCAGCACCTCGACCGGCACATCAGTGATGCCGAGTTCGCCCAGGCGCCGGGTCATGCCCTCGCAACGGCGGATGCCGCGCGGGTCGTCGACGGTGATCACGGCGAAGCGCTGGTAGCCTTTGCCATGGAAATGCTCGGCAACCAGTTGTCCGACCTCTTCATGAGAGAAACCGACCTGCATGTCCAGGGCGTGCTCGCTCAGGTCCCAGGCCTCGACCACCGGAATCCCCGCCGAGGCCAGACGCGCGCGGCTGCCGTCGGTGTGCAGGGTGCCGGTCAGCACTATGGCGTCCGGGCGCCGTCCGAGAATCGCCTCCAGCAGCGCCTCTTCCTTTTCCGGCGAGTAGCCGGTCGGGCCCAGCAGCGAGTGATAGCCCGCCTCGGTCAGGCGCTCCATGACGGACTGGACCAGGGTGGCGAAGATCGAGTTGGCGATGGTCGGCAGCAGGATCGCCACCAGCCGGCTCTTGCTGGTGGCCAGGCTGCCGGCCAGAAGATTCGGCACATAGCCCATTTCCCGGACCACTTCCAGCACCCGTTCGCGGGTGGCTTCGCTGACCCGCTCGGGGCGATGCAAGGCACGGGACACGGTGATCGGCGACACCCCCGCCACCCGTGCCACATCGATGACGGTGACCGGGATCTCGCCCTGTTCGGCGATGGCCAGTTCTCTTCGGGATTTTCTTGCCACGGGGTTCTTCCAGGACGGGTGGTTCGGTAGGGGCGACAAACTTGCACGCTGTACGAAATGCATTCGAGACCTGTTTTAACGCGGCATCGGCAAGTTCGAACGCATTTCGTACAGAGCCTAACAAAACTTGGCTGGGCGAATCCTGATGATCACAGCTTTCAAGCTGCCAGCCGCTCCTGAACGACACATTCGCCGAAGCTGCGGCTTGGTCGATATCCACCGTGATTGCCGCTGGCGCACCATGCCGTGCATCGGAAGACCACGAAAAAGTTCACTTTTTGTTGCGCCGATCAGCACACCAATAATGGCACCCTGCTACGTTGAAAACCAACGGGTAGTTGATTGCCCGGTTCGAGGCGCCTTCCCAGGCCTTCCTCGCGCAGCAGGACAATACCGCGCGTCAATGCATTCGCACGTCTATTGAAAGTTCGAATGTCTGGGTGATCGAACCCGGCCTTGCCACAAGCGCCGGAACATCACCAAGGAGGCTACATGAGCAGGACGCTTGGCATTCTCGCGTGGTTGGCAGTCATTCTGGTACCGACACCCGCTGCCGCCTTCGGTCTGAAGACCCACATCTGGATTGGTCAGCAGATCATTACCGAAGTGAGTCGATCATGTCGCATCGAAGTCGGCGATGTCCCCGTGACCCTGGACGCAGCGCTCTGTTCAAGCATTCGCAACCAGCCACAGGCGTTTCTCGCCGGCACCCTCGGTCCGGACGCCTACCCGGACCTGATCACCGGGCAGGTGACCACCCATCCCGGCCTGGAAGATGACTGGAGCACCAGCGACTGGCTGGTGCACTTCTACAGCACCGCCAAACCAGGCGCCGAACTGGCCTTCGCCGCAGGTTATCTGGTACATGCCGCCAGCGATGTGTTCGCCCACACCTATGTAAATGCCTATTCGGGCGACATTTTCATGCTTGGCGACGAACGCGCCGTGGAGCGCCGGCACTTCGTCCTGGAAAAGTACATCGACGCCAGGCTGCCTGGCTTCTCCGTCGCACCTGATGACCTGCGCATACCGACCGAATACCTGCGGGATCGACTGATCTTCGACTCCTCCGCCGGACGCACAGCCAACAAGTCCGGGGTGGCCGGGCATATCTCGGCGATGAACGGGGTCCGGGTGTCGGTCGAACACTTGGCCGATCAGCTCGACGACCTGGAAGAGGACGCCGGACGCCTGCTGGGTGACTATGTGGCCAAATCCATCGACCTGGGGGCGCAGGTCAATAACGGTGAAGCGCAGCTCAAGGTCGCCCGCGAGGCCCTGGCACTACGCGAACAGCAACTCGCCCTGCTGCAAGGTGCGCTGGACACCGCCGAAGCCACCTTCAACGATGCCGCCGACGCCCTGCAGAAGAACCAGGACCTGATCAATCTCAAGTCCCTCGAAGCCCAGGCCGCCGCTGCCGCGGCCGAAGCCGCGCGCCAGGCCGCCACGGACGGCGCGGATACCCTCGCGCGCCTGAGGAACTCGCTCAGCGACCTGAACAACCAATTGATGACAACCCCAAGCAAGATCGCCGTCGAACAGTGCCATAACGTGCTGGTGGACCTGGGATGCAACTGGACCTGCCTGGGTGGAATAGTTCCGTTCTGCAAGAACGTCTGCAAGTCGGTGAACAAGCAGGTTTGCAGTCTCGTCGATGCGGTCAACAACGTTTACACCAACCTGGTCAACGAAGTCACTGCCACCGAGAAACGCATTACCGACATCCAGGCGGCCGTGGCCAAGGCTGCTGCGGAGACTACAGCCAATGTCGCCAAGGAGGCTGCCGCGCTCCAGGAAAAACTGGCCGCCGAGAGCCAGCGCATGGCCCTGCAAGCAACCCGGGACGCCGCAAGCGCCGCGTTCGAGGTACAGCGTGCGCAATTCCAGGCTGAGCAGCAATTAACCAGCACGGCGAGGCAAACTGCCGACGAAGCGGCCGCCCGCCTCGCCGAACTGCGTGAGAACCTGCTCAATACCGATTTCATCCGCGACGGCATCAAGGACCTGATCGCCCGCTCCGACATTCTTTCCGGATACGCGCATAACTGGAGCACCGGCATCGCCGTGGCAGGTCGGGAATACATCGAGACCTCGCATCGGGTCGCCATCGGCCTGCTCACTGGGGAATCGCATTTCGTCTCGGAGTACCTGCATTGGATGCAGTGCTATGGCAGCGCCTTCACGCCCAAGCCTTACCAGGTCGACGAGAGCATTTGCAAAGCGGTGGCCTTCTACGAACAGTTGAACGACGAATTCAACCAGCTCGTGGAGCGGATTCTGCCGCCGCCCCTCTCCGACCTGCATCGCCGCCTGAACGAACTGAAGGATCACCTGAAGAACCAGGCCAAGCGGGCCGCCGACGATGCCGCGTTGCAACTGACAAAATTCATCGCCCCGGATGGCACCACCGGCGACTTCATCGAGCTCCTGGCCCGACCGGAAAACGCTACGGCGGCGAAGCTCAACGAGGTGTATCGCGTCACCGGAGACTCGGCGGGCAAGGATCTGCTGGTGTTCGACGCCATCGCCCAGCAGATCGACCAGGATATCGGCCTTGAACAGGGTGTACTGGACCCGGATGCCTTCGCTGCGCTCAAGCATGCCCGCACCCTGTCGAAGATGGCCCTGCTCGACGTGGCAGGGCTGCGCAATCTGGTCTGGGTGCTCGGTGGTAATCCACAGCAGATTCCCGATAGCAGCGTTCCGGGACGCTACTCGGCGCTGTACAGCATGGTCCGCTCCATCGACGGCAACCACCAATGGCAACGTTACGGCCTGCCCTACGCCCGTACCAGCGGCGAGCCGACACCAAGTTCTGCCAAGGAGCGGCGCTACGGACATGGAACGGGCGAGCCCCAGGGGGGCTTCATCCTGTTCGCCAACCCGCAACTGCGGCAAACCGTATTCGCCAGGGTGTTCGATCGCCCGGTCAGCGGCGCGCTGGCACACCATCCGCGCCTGGCGGCGGGCGTGTATCCATTCCCGGAATGTGCCGCGCAGCCATTCCCCGTAGCCATGGATGATACAGGGGCCCCCCTGCCAGACAGCTCGGCCTGCACTTCGCTTGGGGCCAGTGCAACAGGGGTAGAAAGCAACAACTGGGAATGGGCCCGACGCCTGCTCAACCGATTCTCACTGACACCGAACTGAAATCGGCCGAAGCCTGGGTCGATCAGTCTCGCAACTGCGGTCCCTGCAGATGGATCCCAAGCCCCTCCTCTCCCGGCGCCAGCTCCGGCCGGAGGGTCAACTCGGGGATCAGGTAGTCCCCGGCGTTCTGCCGGCGGAAGGGAATCGGCGCATCGCTCCACAGGCCATCCAGGCGTTGCTCCAGCTCCGCGCACGCCTGGGCAAAGGCCGTTTCGTCGATGCGGCTGGTGCGATGCAGCACGAACGGCGGCAGGACCTCGAAGCCCGGGTAGAACAGGATGCCGTGCTGGATCGGGAACAGGATCGCGTCCATCGGCCCGTTGATCCCGCGTGGCGCATAATGCGATTCCCAGCCACCGGTGCTGACCATCAGCATCGCGCGCTTGCCGCTCATGCTGCCTTCGCCGTAGCGGTCGCCCCAGTGTTGATCGGAATGCTCACCGACGCCGTAGGCGAAGCCATAGGCATAGACCCGGTCGACCCAGCCCTTGAGGATCGCCGGCAAGCCGAACCACCACAGGGGAAACTGCAGGATCACCGCGTCGGCCCAGCGCAACTTGTCCTGCTCCAGGGCGATATCGGCGCTCTGGGTGCCGTCGGCATAGGCCTGGCGCGAGTCTTCCGAGGCGCGGAAACGCGTGCCGGGCTGGCTTGCGGTGTTGTCCGCGGCGTCGATCTGCGCCTTGAAGTTCATTGCATAGAGATCCGAGACCCGGACGCTGTGGCCCTGGTTCTGCAAGTAAGCGAGGGCATGGTCCTTGAGCGCGCCGTTGAGAGAGCGAGGCTCAGGGTGGGCGTAGACGATCAGTACATTCATGGTGACACTCCGTAAGGGGATGGAGCGCATCATGCGCGGTGCTGAGATATAGTAGAAATGAATATCCAATATCCCAGGCATTGCCATGCACGATACCTTGCGGCGCCTCGACCTCAATTTGCTGGTCACCCTCGACGCCCTGCTCGCCGAACACAACGTGACCCGCGCGGCGCAACGCCTGCACCTGGCGCAGCCGACGGTCAGCGTGCAACTGGCACGCCTGCGCGAGCTGCTGGACGATCCCCTGCTGCTCCCCGGCCCCCGTGGCATGCGCCCTACCGCCCGGGCCGAGGCGTTGCGTGCGCCGCTGCGCCAGGCGCTGGAAGCCTTGCACCAGGCCATCGCCCCGACCCAGCCCTTCGACCCCGCCAGCGCCACACAGACCTGGCGCCTGGCAGCCACTGACTACGGCGCCTCGACCATTCTGCTACCGGCCCTGGCGAAGATCCGCAGCGCCGCCCCGGCGACCCGCATTGCCGTACTCGACCTGCAACCGACGGCCATCGTGCACCAGGCAGAACGCGGCGAGATCGACATGGCGTTTCATATCGCCGAGGCCGCCCCGGCAGAGTTGCGCCAGCGTTCGCTGTTCGTCGAGCGCTACGTTCTGGTAGGGCGCAGCGACCACCCCGGCCTCAGGCGCAAGCCGACGCTGAAGCAGTTCTGCGCTCTGGAGCAGGTCATCGTGTCTCCCGATGGTGGTGGCTTCCATGGCCCGACCGACGTGGCCCTGGCGGAACAGGGCCTGAGCCGCCAGGTGGTGCTGTCGGTGCCGCACTTCATGCTGCTGGCCTCGGTACTGGCCAGCACCGACCTGGTGGCCATGGTGCCCGAGCGCCTGGTCAGCACCGATCCGCGGCTGAGGGTGGTAGAGGCGCCACTGGCGGTACGCGGCTTCGAGATGCTGATGCTGTGGCCTGAACGGGTGCATCGGGATCCGGGGCATCGCTGGCTGCGTGAGGTGATCGCAGCGGGAATGGCCTAGCCACGCCTGAGCAGCGGCGAGCGCCGATACAGCGCCTGCAAGGTCGCCATCGGCAGGCCGCTGGTGCTGGTCAGCCATTGCAGCACCGGATCGGTGGCCGACTGGCCTTGCAAGGCCTTGTGCAGGTAAGGCAGGGCCACGAGCATGCCCGGATGGCAACGGCGCAGGAAATCCTCCAGGCGTCGCCCCTGATCGATGATCGGCGCAAATAACAGGCAGACCAGTTGGGTCTCGCTGATACCCCAGGCCTGGGAGGCGAAGTCCCCGGCCAGGCGCCGCACCTGCTGCAGGTCCTCGCCCTTCTGCCACGGACCGAGCAAATGTTCGCGCAGGGCCGCTGGTAATTGTCCGGCCTTCATCGCCTCCTCGCTGCGCTGCACGCAACTGTCCACGCCATCCTGGTAGCAGCCTTCCTCGATGAACTCGCGGTGCAACCCCGACAGGTGCGCCCGCAGCAGAGGGTTGCCGACCTCGCAATCGGGAAAGCCGAAGGCCCATTCGTCATGCTCGTAGCGCAGCAGTTCGCCGAGCAAGGGGCCGTGGCCGCAGGCCGGGTCGTAGGTCAGATCGTCGATGGCAACGAAGCGCGGCATGCGCCCCCGCGCCTCGAACACCCTGGTCTCGGCAGGCTTGTCCGCCGGCAAGGGCATGCGGTACTCGTCACGGATCGCCGCCACCACCTCGAACAGCGCCCGGGGAAAGGCCTCGATCGGCCTTACCCGCGGCACCCCGGCGGCACGCATCATGCGCAGGGCGGTGGCCATGAAGCGCTTGCGCCGGGAGGCCGGCTCGCCGCTGATCAGCACATCCACCCCGCCATTCCAGGCCGCGCCCAGGCGGTGCAGATCGGCCAGGTCGAGATAGTGGCGATGTCCCAGGGCCATTTGCTCGTCGCCTGCCGTCACGTGACCGGCCATCAGCACGGCATGGCGGTCGGCCTGTTGCTGGGCCCGGCAAATCGGCTGGCGGACATCGAAGCCGCGTACCTGGCCGTCCTCCAGCATCAACAGTTCGACCCGGGGATCGTCATGGACCACCAGTGCGGCGAAGGCGCGCTCGATGTTGCTCAGCACCACTGCCGGCATATCGCTGTGCCGCGCCGTGGCAATGCGCAGGACGAAGGTGCCGGGCGAGCGCGCCGCCAGGCTCAGTTGCGCAGCACGCAGAAACGCCAGGCTCTGGGTGCTGTGCTGGCTGCCGGTATGCACCAGCATGACCTTGAGCCCGCCGATGCACTCCAGGCCGCCGGCAATCACCAGCAGACGCTGGATCAGCAACTGCAACGAGGCGCGCTGCCCTTGGGTCATGCGCTCCAGCACCCGTTGCAATACCTGCTGATAGACATACTGCATGGCCTGGTCGTGAATCGCGCCCATATTCAATTCCCTGATAGTTATCGCAACCGTTGAAAACCCGAAGACCGCTCGAAAGTGCAAAGGTGAAATGCCCACGAAGTTCAGCGTGGTTATACGAGAGCGGCAGAGTGTCTGTATTGAAGGAAACTTCCTACATTCCTACAAAAACAACTGACAAGTTGTCAGGTATCGCGGCAGAACCTTGCTGCATCGGGCGCCAGGCCTTGCAGGCCGGGCCTCAACTCGTTCGAGCAATTCGACGGACATATCTCGCTCCTTGAGACGACAACGGACCAAACACTTTTCTTGTATGCGGACAAGTATCTGTCATGCAGGCTCCGGTGATTTACGCACATCGCCGGGTAACTCTACAGACAGTGAAATATCTTGATTCCGACAGCAACAACATAGCCCAAGCCATGTCCTTAGTCCCTATAAGACTAATAGGAAATTTCTGAAAATTTAGGAGGCAAATTTCACAAAAAAGCCCGAGAGGATTCTCGGGCTTGGTGGGAAGCGGCTAAAGACCGGCTCAGGCGTCCGGCAATTCGAGCACGACGCGCCCGCCGCAAGGGCATTCATCCATATGCCGGTGGGCATCCACCACCCGCTCGAAGGGGTAGACCTGGATGATCTGCGGCAGCAACTGGCGATCCGCAGTGAACTGGTTGATGTCGCGCAAGGCCCGGTGCAGGGCGACCTGGTCCTGGGTGATGCCCAGTTCCGGCTTGCCGGTGAAGTTGCCGATGCAGTGGACGAAGAACTGGATGTTCTTCTGGAACGCCGCACAAGCCGGGAATGGTGTCTGGTTGCCGCCCTGCAGGCCATACAGCACCAGGCTGCCACGCGGCGCCAGGACATCGCCGAGCAGCGACATCTGTGGCCCGCCCAGGCCGTCGAGGACCATGTCGACACCACGGTTGTCGGTGTACTTGTTGATCTGCATGAGCAGATCCTGTTCCTCGGTGACGATCACCTTGTCGGCACCCAGCTTGAGCAGCGGCTCGCGCTCGTCGGCCTCGCGGGTCGCGGCGATCACCTTGAGGCCCAGGGCCTTGCCCAACTGCACGAAGGACGGCCCGGCGCAATGGCTGGCGTCGGTGATCAGCGCGGTCTGCCCGGCCTTGGCCCGGGCCAGGTCGACGTAGGCGAAATAGGCGATGAGGAACGGCGTGTAGTGCACGCTGGCCTCGATCGGGCTGAGGATGTCCGGGTAGCGGGTCAGCGCAGTGCGCGGCAGGACGATGACCTCACCGTAGACCGGATGCTCGTTGGGGCTGGTGGCCGGGAAGCTGGCGACCTTGTCGCCCACGGCCAGGTCATCGACGCCCTCGCCCACGGCGGTGACCACGCCGGCCATTTCATGGCCGATACCGGATGGCAAACGTGCCTGGGACGGCGCCAGATTCTGCCGCCAGAGCACGTCGTACCAACTGATGCCAATCGCCTGGACACGAATCTGCACTTCCCCGGCAGCTGGCGCGGGCGTGGGCAGCTCCTCTATCTTGAGCACCTCGGCCTGACCGAACTTGTGGAAACGGATCATGCGGGACATCGCAAACCTCGCCTTTTAAACCTCTAATGCCCTGAACTCTATCGGGGCTTTCACGGTAAGACCATCAGTGGTCATTAATAGTCGACATGCTTGTCATCGATTGGGCTCATGCTACGGCTCTTGCCGTAAACTGGCACACAGCCATAATCTGCAACGCAGGGTAACAGTCTTTGCCCGCAAGATTCACCTCTCGCCCCATTCCGCCAACGAAGCGAAGCCGATGAACCGAAACGACCTGCGCCGCGTCGATCTCAATCTTTTGATCGTTTTCGAGACCCTGATGCACGAACGCAGCGTGACCCGTGCGGCGGAAAAGCTGTTCCTCGGCCAGCCGGCGATCAGCGCCGCGCTGTCGCGCCTGCGCACCCTGTTCGACGACCCGCTGTTCGTCCGTACCGGGCGCAGCATGGAGCCGTCGGCGCGGGCGACGGAGATCTTCGCCCTGCTCTCCCCGGCGCTGGACTCCATCTCCACCGCGGTCAGCCGCGCCGCCGACTTCGACCCGGCGACCAGCACCGCGGTGTTCCGCATCGGCCTCTCCGACGACGCCGAATTCGCCCTGCTGCCCCTGCTGCTCAAGCGCGTGCGCGCCGAAGCCCCGGGCGTGGTGCTGGTGGTACGGCGGGTCAACTACCTGCTGATGCCCACCCTGCTCGCCTCCGGCGAAATCTCGGTTGGCGTCAGCTACACCGACGACCTGCCGGCCAATGCCAAGCGCAAGGTGCTGCGGCGCAGCAAGCCGAAACTGCTGCGGGCGGACAGCGTGCCGGGCGCGTTGAGCCTGGATGACTTCTGCAAGCGGCCCCACGCGCTGGTGTCGTTTGCCGGGGACCTGAGCGGGTTTATCGATGAAGAGCTGGCCAAGGTCGGCCGCGAGCGGCATGTAGTGCTGGCGGTGCCGCAGTTCAATGGACTGGGGAGTTTGCTGAGCGGGACGGATATCGTGGCGACGGTGCCGGACTATACGGCGGATATCCTCACGGCGGCCGGAGGGTTGCGGGCTGAGGAATTGCCGTTGGAGACGCGGACGTTCGAGCTGCATATGGCCTGGCGGGGGGCGCAGGATAATGATCCGGGGGAGAAGTGGTTGCGGTCGAGGATTAGTATGTTCTTTGGGGATCCGGATAGTCTCTGAGCCCCCTCTAAAGCCCCATCAAAATCCTTTAAAACCAGCGTCTTATACGACTTATCAGTCCATGACCGTCCTTCCAAACCCACTGGTTTCCAAGGGCCTTGGGGGATAACTGGGGGCAACTTTTGGCAATTTTAAAAGTGATGCCCCCTTATGTTGCCTCCAGATCAGCCACCAGTGATCAGGCGAAAACTCAGCGATGCCTACGTCCGCGCTGTGACCGAACCTGGCAAATTATACGGATGGCCGAGACTCGCATCGGGCGTGCGAGCCGTTGAAAGCAAAAGTCTTTCTGCCATTCCAGAAACGGGAATAGCCTTGATTCTGGACTCATTGTTCGTGGCTTGCACCCGCTAGCCAAACACCCATGATTCCCCCTACGGCGACGGGATTAGACAAAGTCGAGTAAGGCGCTCGCTCCTTTCCTACGCAGCGTTGCCGCTATGCCCCGAACAAGACGCTCTGCTGTCATAGTTGCGGAGCGCCACCCGCTGTTGGTCAAGCCTGCTCATACGCCCACTTAGGGATTCTCCGAACAAGCTGCTCATCAGCCGGAAATGGGCGGCTTAGGGATGCCGAAAAGTCCGATTTTCAGCCGCTGATTAATGGATAACCAAGGCAAAGCCTTGGTTATCTGCCCTCACGGGCGCACCTCTCCCGCAGCAGGCAACAATTGCCGGCGCACCATCCACAGATTCGACAGGGCAAACAGTGTAGTCAGTTGCGCCGTGTTCTTGGCCAAGCCGCGAAAACGCGTCTTTACATAGCCGAACTGGCGTTTGATCATCCGGAACGGGTGCTCCACCTTCGCACGCACTTGTGCCTTGGCCTTTTCGATCTTGCGCTTGGCTTTGTAGAGCACGCTGCGTTTGCTCAAGTGCTTGTAGGTGCTGCGTCGCGCAGCAATCTGCCAGATCACAGGTAGCCCTTCATGCTCTGGCCTTTTCTCAACGCCGGTATAGCCTGCGTCGGCACAGACGACGCATTTCAGGATCGCGCTCGCCGTCCTTGTTCTTGGTCGAACTAGGCGCATGGATGATCGTGGCATTGACAGTGGTACTTTGGCGCAGCGACAGCCCCTGTCTCGCAGGTAGGCATTGATGGTTTCCAGGATGCCTGCCGCCAACTGGTGTTTCTCGAGCAAGTGCCGAAAATTCATGATCGTCGTGTCTTCGGGGATCGGGGCGCTGAGCGTCAGCCGAGCAAACTGGCGCATTGAGGTGATCTCGTACAACGCTTCTTCCATTGCAGGATCATTCAGCGAAAACCAGTTCTGCAGCAAGTGAATGCGCATCATCGCTTCCAGGGGATACGGCTTACGACCGCCGCCGGCCTTTTAGTGCGGCTCGATCAACGCGACCAACCCGTTCCACAGCGCGACCTGCTCCATCTCGGCCAGGAAACGCTCGCGACGGGTTTGCTTGCGCTTACCGGCGTACTCGAAATCGGAAAAGCTCATCTGACTCATGGGATGGAGGGCTTGTAAAGGACTGTTGGACGAAGGGCTATTTCAGCATAGGTCAGACGGCCTGTGCTGACTTGATCGGAGAATCCCTAACTAACCTTTTGGTGCGTACTTCCCACAAAAATGCCCAGCCAATAGCATACCACCCAAGATGTTATGCACTTTAGGCCTAGGGATTTTAATGCACGATCCAATTCCTACTGTAGGTACTCTGCTGGTGTCGGCAAACGCAACTTGCAGTACGTGTTCCCTGAAGACGCCGCCAGAACACTTTAGCGCCTTTTGAAAGCGGCCATCGCAGAACGAATAGCGTAACCAATCATACGCAAACCATAAATTTAATGATCGCGGATTACCTCCATGCTACTTCGTAAGCTCGCCCTCGCGCCTCGCTCGACTTTATGCTTCGGCTTCTTTTTTATGGCCATTACCGCCTTGGGATTACTTTCACTAAGACAGGCCAAATCCCTTCATGAGGAAGAGAAATTTGTAGAGGACAACGTCGTTATCAGTGTAAAGCTGATTGGTCAGATAATTGAGCAATTTCAAACCATGCAGCTAATCAGCATGCGCACCCAAAACCCACTCACCCCCCAGAAACATAAAGCCAGCTTGACTAGCGACATAAATAGCTCATGGATTTTAATAGATAGATACACAAAAGAGCTCAACCAGCTAATAGTCTTGCCGGAGGGTCGCAAGGCCATCAGCGATTTATTCCAAGCAAAAAACAAATACAAAGCCACTCAGGAAGCTTACCTTTCAAAAGTCAAAGCAGACCAATTAGAGTCTGCACTGGAGACATACAGCTCCAGCATGGAGAATGACGAAAAAACAATCACAACAATACTGAGTGAATTGAGAAGACTAAATGAGGAGAAGGCCGACAATGCGGGGGCACGAGCCACTCAAACTTACAAGAATACGGTGATCACCATCATATCAGCCTTGATTGTAGGCGGAGTTTCTTCATTAGGATTTGCTTTCCTCTACACACGCAGCCTCACCATCCCGTTAAACGAGTCTTTAAAAATAGCAGAACACATCTCTCAGAATGACTTGAGTAAAGAAATCATTCCAAGTGGTTCTGATGAAGCGGCCCGCCTGGTTAAATCACTCTCATTAATGCAGGAAAATCTACGCAGTGCCTTGTCGTTGATTGAAGATTCTTCAACTCAGCTTGCTGCAACTTCGGAAGAAATGCACGCGGTTACTGAAGGCGCTGCGCGGACAATTCAGCGTCAGAGTGATGAGCTTGAGATGGCCGCCACCGCCGTTACCGAAATGAGCACGGCTGTCGAAGAGGTAGCAGGTAATGCTGCATCGACCTCGCAACTGACGTCCGAATCCAGCGCTGCAGCAATTGCAGGGCGCAAACAAGTAGAGGAAACGGTTAACGCAATCAACATCATGGTTTCCAATGTCGAAGAAACTTCCTCAGAGATAAAAGCACTAGCCATTATGGCCACTGACATCAGCAAGGTGCTGGATGTGATAGCCGCTATCGCTGAACAGACCAATCTGCTCGCACTCAACGCAGCAATAGAAGCCGCAAGAGCGGGTGAAGCGGGACGGGGTTTTGCTGTCGTCGCAGATGAAGTTAGAGCATTGGCGCATCGAACCCAGCAGTCAACGCATGAGATCGAGAAAATGGTTGTTTCTATTCAATCTGGTACCACTAATGCTGTTACATCAATGAAGCAGACAAGCGAGCAAGCTCAAATAACACTACAGATGGCTTATGGAGCAGGAAAAGTTCTAAACGAGATCACCAGCTCACTGGGACAAATAAACGAGCGCAATTTAATGATTGCAGCGGCTGCTGAAGAGCAAGCTCAAGTATCTCGCGAAGTAGATCGTAACCTCGTCAGCATCCGCGATCTCTCCACCGAAACTGCTGAGGGCTCCAATCAGACGACGCTTGCCGCTGCGGAAATTGCCACGCTGGCTGTTGACCTTAGCCGCCTAACGAAACAGTTCAAGCTATAGCTAGGACATCAAGGAGCGCTTTATTCCTTCAGATAAATCCGCCCCATCCCAGTTTAATTTACAGCCAGCCATTTTTATCAAAAAACCACCTTCTCATTTTATCAAATGACACTGTCAAAGCTATAAGCGAATCCATGGGGTTTTTACCCCATTCCTGCAGAGTACCTTTTACGCCTGCTGACCAATTGACCAAAACCATTTGAGCAATCAAAAAATCAAAACATGCTGAGCAACCCTTGAAACCAAAAAAATAACTCTCGAATATAGTTTCTAAGGATTTTAGAATGCAAGAACCAGGCATAAAAAACACCACACTTCGATATAGCTGCATAGGATGCGGCATCTGCTGCAAAGGCCGCCTTGTACCTCTAACACTCGCCGAAACAGAACAATGGCTGGCACGAGGGCATCATGTAGCAATTATACTTGAAGCATTTAACGAGCTGACGTGGCCGACAACCTCATCGCATTACGTACACAATGCGGCCAGATCCGTTGCCGTCAACGAGGCCGACAATAGCATTCGCGTGATTGCCGTATTCGTCGGCAATGCACTCGAGCAGTGCCCAAATCTGCGACCGGATAATTTGTGCGGTATTTATGAGGAACGCCCGCTTGTCTGCCGAATTTATCCAATGGAGATCAATCCGTTCATTGAAGTAGATCCCAAGAACAAGATCTGTCCGCCCGAGTCTTGGGGAAGCGGAGAAATCCTTTGCACTGATGGTGTCGCTAACCCTGAGCTTCAGGCCCTCGTGAATCTATCTAGGGAGGCTGATATCATTGACGCCTCGATCAAGGTAGCGATCTGTGCACAACTGGGAATCAAGGTCGCCAGTTGGAAGGAGAATGGATTCGCCATCTATTTTCCGGAGCGTTTGGAGATGATGGATGCAATACGTGAGAGCAATAACATCGTGATAGATCACTGGGCGAAGGGGTGGAAAGTACGAGTAGATGACCAACTACTTCGCCAACTTCTTTTAGAAGGAAACGTTCCACTTTCCGACTGCGAGCCTGCTGATTATATCTTTCACAAGCTTAGCTCAGCATAATACACCCTGGGAACATCCTAAGCCTCCTACTCTTCATATTTCATCATCCTAATTCCGCCATGGCGTGAATCATGGCGGATGTTTCATAAACCATTAAAGGCTGCACCTGAACGACCAGCCCAAGCCTCAATGATTATTCGTTCACTCATGACCGGGCAATTAGCCTCAGTTCCAAAGAGCTGCGCGCAGTTTACTCGGGCCGCCACTCAATGATCCATATCGATTTGGTCTGGCAGTCTGTTGCTCAGCCGACCTGCCACTGTCACCAATGCCTATGCAACGCCTTTCTCTCGCCGCGAATCCATGATTCGCGCAATGTTGGACTCGATCCAGTCAGCCAGCGTGGCTACATGCGCAGTGACCTCCCGCCCCATGGGCGTTAATGTGTACTCAACATAGGGCGGAATGACGGGGTGGGCATAACGAGAAACAAAGCCGTCTTCTTCTAAGCGTTTCAACGTTTGAGCTAACATCTTTTCGCTGATGCCGACAGCCTTTCGCCGCAACTCACTGTAGCGCAAAGTACCTTCTTGCAGGCTCAGGAGGCACAGAACCCCCCACAGACTGCTTACATGCTTAAGTGCGTCTCGTGACGGGCAATCCACTGTAAACAGTTCCCCCAATCTGACCTTCTCAGACAAGGTTTTTTCCTGCGCTGCTTGAGACATTTCATTCTCCAGATGTGCGATAAACGCCTTCACTAACCTTTTGGTGCGTACTTCCAAAAGTAAAGTGTAGCTACTAGCATTCGGTTTTGGAAGTCAAACGCTACCCTAGGAGGTTTGTTCATGAGGAACTCGATTCTCGTCACTGGCGCTTCTGGCCACTTTGGCCAACTCGTTCTGAAGCACCTCACTGACACTTTATCCGTCCCTGTTAGTCGCATCGTCGCGGCCAGTCGCAACCCTGCAAAGTTGGCAGATTGGGCCGCCAAGGGTGTAGAGACACGTGCCCTCGACTTCGAACAGCCCGACACCTTTGCGGCAGCCTTCGACGGCGTCGAGCGCGCTCTGCTGGTCAGCACTGATGCGCTTGACCGCCCAGGCCGCCGGCTGGAACAGCACACCAATGCAATCAATGGCTTGAAAACGGCTGGCGTCAGCCACGTCATTTACACCTCAGCACCCAATCCCGCAGGTGCCCCCCTGCTGATTGCACCTGACCATGAGGGCACGGAGAAAGCACTGCTTGAGAGTGGTCTGGCCGGCTGGACGGTGCTGCGCAACCACTGGTACTTCGAAAATCTGTTCATGTTCCTGCCCCCGGTGCTCGCCTCCGGCAAGTGGTATGCGGCGGATGGTGGTCAAGGTAGCGCAGATATCGCACGCAGTGATCTTGCCTTGGCGGCTGCCACCGTGTTGGCGGGAACCGAATCTGGCAAGAACATCTATACCTTGTCCGGCGCACAGTCGCTGACCAAGGCAGCCATCGGCGCCGCCGTGGGCGCTGCAATCGGAAAGCCGATCGAGGTCGTGCAGGTTCCGCTGGAAGGCTTGGTACAGGGCATGGTGCAGGCTGGGTTACCCGAGCCCTTGGCGCGCGTCTTCGCGTCGTTCGATACCAACACCGAAGCTGGCCGTGTCGCTGAGGTCACCGGTGACTTCGAGCGCATCACCGGCCGCCAACCCCAGTCCTTCGAGGATTGGCTGCAGGCGAACAAGGCAGCCCTCGCGGCGCTCTAACTCTGGCCCAACGACCCGTTCTGTGAGGATGCAATGACATACGACTACATTGTCATTGGCGCCGGCCCTGCCGGCGTCGCCGTGGCTGCTCGTCTGAGCGAGCGATCCGACCGCACCGTGCTGCTGCTCGAAGCAGGCGGTGAGTCCTACAGTGAACTGGGTAGAGCTCAGGGTACTTTCCACTCGCTATGGGGCGGTGAAGCAGACTGGGCTTACAGCACGGTGCCGCAAACCCATTTGAATGGCCGTTCTGTCTATACACCACGTGGCAAAGCGGTTGGCGGCAGCAGCGCCATCAATGTCGGCTTTTGGACGCGGGGCGCGCTAGCCGACTACGACCGCTGGGCTGCTCTAGGTCTTGAGGGATGGAGCGCCACTACGGCGGCGGAGACGTTCAAACGGATCGAGAACTCCGAACGAGCCGCTGGCGATGCCCTTCGCGGAGGCGATGGCCCCGTGGTGATGGAGCCATTGGTCAACGATGGCAACGTACCGGATCTCTTGTTGGACGCCTTCGTGGAAGCGGGCCTGGGGCCAAAGGGCGACATCAACGGCGCCAACCCTTACGTGGCGAGCCGAGTCGAGACCATCCACAAAGACAAGTATCGGCACACCATAGCCGATGCCTATCTGACGCCGGAAGTACGGCGTCGGCCCAATCTGACGTTGATCTCCCATGCAAACACGTCCCGAATCCTCATCGAGGATAAGCAGGCGGTTGGTGTGGTGTTCACCGTGGGCAATGAAAAGCAGACGGCCCTTGCGGGCCGTGAAGTTATCGTTGCCGCAGGGGCGATCAACACGCCAAAACTGCTGATGTTGTCCGGCATTGGCCCTGCTGAACATCTGCAAGCACATGGCATCGCTTTGGCTGCTGATGTTCCTGGTGTTGGCGCGAACCTGCAAGACCATCTGAGCGTGGCCATCCAGGTCGTCGCCCCCAAGGAGTTTCCCGTTCCGATCTACCCGAGCGGTGATCCGGCGTCGGTAGCAGAGTGGCGCTTTCAGCGGACGGGGCCGGCAACCTTCTTCTCCGGCAACGGGATCGGTTTCTTCTCGCTCACGTCTGGTCAAGACCGGCCTGAGTACGAAGTGATTCCGATGTATCAGCCGGCCTTGAAGGATGGCGAAGGCAAAGACCTGTTCCAGGACGTCAACGAACCACGCGCTGGCTACTCCTATGCGGTGGTGCTCCTGCACCCCAAGAGCAAGGGCACCGTACGTTTGACGAGTGCTGACCCAGCCGACGCACCCGCCATCGACCCGAACTACTTGGGCGAGTCAGACGATGCCGGTGCATTGGCCAAAGGCGTGCGTCAGTTGCTTCGATTGACGCAAACCGAAGCTCTTAAACCCTTGACCGAGCAGACCGTGCCCGCACCGACCATCGGAGACGCCGAACTACTCGACTTCATCAAGGCCAACGCGTCCACGGTCTTCCATCCCGTGGGTACGGCAAAAATGGGGACGGACGACGATGTTTCGGCTGTCGTCAATGCCAAGTTGCAGGTTCGCGGCATCAAGAACCTACGCGTGGCCGACGCCTCTGTTTTCCCAACGCTTACCAGCGGCCACACGATGGCTCCTGTCATCTACGTGGGAGAACAGGCTGCTCGATTCATTCTGAGTGAGTGACCCCACCACTTCCGTCTATTCATAGGAGAAAGACATGCCAGATGCAGATGCGGTGACGTCCCCCAATTTTCCGATGATCGGGCGCAAGGCCCAAGTGCGATTTGGCGAACTCGTCTTCGAGTTGAACTTCAAAGATGCCACGACGATGTCTTTCATCGGGCTGGACGGCCCGTTCAAGGGTGTGCAGGACACGGTGCGCTACACCGCGCTGGAACTAGTGAACAACATCTACATGGTTTATTGGCATGAGCCCGGCACAGGGGCGAACGTTGTGCACGTACAGGACTACGAATTGGGCATCGTCTACACCAACATCGCTGGTGCAGACGGCTCTTTTACCAATCTTAAGGGCGTGATCACGCTGGGGTAACCAACATCATGAAAGCAATACAACTACGCGCACCCGGTGGATTGGACCGGCTTGAAATTGTCGATTTGCCTGATCCCGGCACTCCTGGACCCGGTCAGATTCGGGTGCGCATCCATGCCAGCTCATTGAATTTCCATGACTTGGGCGTGGTCAGCGGTCACATGCCCTCAGCAGATCGGCGCATTCCGATGGCTGACGGTGCCGGCACCATCGAGGCGGTGGGTGAAGGCGTCAGCGAATTCGCAGTCGGTGACCACGTCGTTTCGACATTCTTCCCCACCTGGCTGAATGGCGATCCGGTCAACGGAGATTTCTCCACGGTCCCCGGAGATGGCGTGGACGGTTACGCCCGCGAATGGGTCGTGGCCGACGCGACGTCCTTCACTCGCGCCCCTAAAGGCTGGAGCCATGCGGAGGCTGCGACATTGACCACGGCGGGGGTCACTGTCTGGCGCGCCTTGGTCGTCAACGGTGGAATCAAGGCTGGCGACACCGTGCTGGTTCAAGGCACCGGTGGTGTCTCCATCTTCGCCCTGCAAGTTGCCAAAGCGCTGGGAGCCACGGTCATTGCCACCTCGTCTTCGAACGAAAAACTTGAGCGCGTGCGCCAACTGGGTGCCGATCACCTGATCAACTACCGCCAAGAACCCGAGTGGGCCAGGCCGGTCCTGGAGATCACAGCAGGGCGAGGCGTCGATCATGTGATCGAAGTTGGGGGCGCTGGCACGCTTGCGCAGTCGATCAAAGCCGCACGGGTCGCCGGTCACATTGCGCTCATCGGTGTCCTCACCGGGCCAGCCGGGCCAGTTCCCACCGCAGGCTTGACGGTGCGCCAACAACGCCTACAGGGATTGATCGTAGGTAGTCGGCAGCATCAGCAGGATCTTGTTCGTGCGCTTGATGCCCTGCCCATCCGTCCTGTCATCAGCAAGTCTTTCCCCCTCACCGACTTGGGCGAGGCCTTCCGTCTGCAACAGGCTGGTGGGCACTTCGGAAAGATCAGCATCGAATACTGAAATCGTCTAACTCGACCACCAATGGAACTGACAATGAAAAAGAAATTTGCCACAGCGTGCCTGACTCTCAGCTTGACGCTGGCTACCTTCACCGTCTCCGCCCAATCGACGACTGCACCTGCTGCGCCTACCCATACGGCCTCTCAACAGAAGCAGGCTGCCAGCAACAAGGCCATCGTCGTTGAATACCTCGATGTCGTTTTTAACCAGCGCAACCTGGCAAAAGCGGAGACCTATTGGTCTGGCAACATGATCCAACACAACCCAGGCATGCCCAACGGACTGGATGTGTTGCGCGGTTTCATTAGCAGCAAGGGCCCTAGCCCGACCTATGAGCCAGGGCTGGTCATGGAGGATGGCAATCTAGTCATGATCCACGGCCGCTACACCAACTGGTTCGGCAAGAACATGATCGCGGTGGATATCTTCCGCCTGGATAATGGCAAGGTCGTCGAACATTGGGACGTCATGCAGGAGGAAGTTCCAGCAGACAAGTCGGCCAACGGAAATGCCATGTTTCCAGCTAAATGAAGCGTATTGGTTGGACCGTAGCCATGAAAAAGTCCCTCGTGAAAGTTGGTTTCTCAATTGGTGTTGTACTCGCTTCCCTGAGCGCCTTCGCCCAGTCACCAGCCAGCACACCAAAGGTGCCTGCTCCAATTCCGGAAACTGCGTTGAAAGCAGAGGACCAGGCACAAGTGGAAGAACTTAAGCGGCAGGTCACCGCGATTGCCGCTCAGCGTCGAACCGAGCAAGCCAATTTGACGAATTTCGACGATCTCGACTTCAACGTCTATAGCGGCCAAAAGTGGGGCGAGTTGACCAAGAGCCACTCACCCAACATCGTCGTACACATGCCGGACGGTCGTATCACCAAAGGCTTGCCAGCACATGTCGAGGAGCTGAAACCAATGTTCGTATTTGCTCCCGACACGCGCATCCGAGAGCATCCGATCCGCATCGCTTCTGGCGAGTGGACGGCGGTCTCCGGCTATGTCGAAGGAACATTCTCGCAGCCGATGCCCATAGGTGACGGCAAGACTATTGCGCCGACGGGAAAGCCTTTCAAGCTGGGCATGGTCACGATCGGTCACTGGACCAAGGACGGCGTTATGGATGAGGAATGGTTGTATTGGGACAACCAGTCGCTCCTGACGCAGATCGGATTGGCCCAATGATGCTGTTGTTCACTAGTAATTAAGGAACCATGCAACCATGACCACGAGATTACCCACATTCTTCATTTCGCACGGCGGCGGGCCTTGGCCATGGATGGATGGCATGGTTGCAGGCCCGTACGCGAAACTCGCTCAGTCGTTGCGGAATCTGGCAGCAGACGCGGGAGGCCAGCCCCGGGCCATCTTGATGGTGTCCGCGCACTGGGAGGAGCCTGTATTTTCGGTGCAATCCCATCCACATCCACCCATGATTTACGACTACTACGGATTCCCTGAGCACACCTATCGCATTAGTTACGCCTCACCTGGCGATCCTGTCTTGGCCTGCCGTGTAGCGAGCCTGCTGCGGGAGGCCGGTCTTGGCGTACAACTGGACGGCGATAGAGGCTATGACCACGGTATGTATGCCCCCATGGCCGTCGCCTACCCAGACCAAGACATGCCCACTGTGCAGTTGTCATTGCAAGCTGGACTTGATCCAAAGACGCACATCGACTTGGGGCGTTCGTTGGCCCCACTACGCGATGAGGGTGTACTACTGGTAGGCAGTGGGCTGAGTTATCACAACCTGCGCGCCTTTGGCGCTGCTGCGGTAATAGCATCGACGGAATTTGATGGCTGGCTGCATCAGGTCATGGCGTTACCACCTACAGATCGCACCCAGGCGCTACTCGACTGGGAGCATGCTCCGGCAGCGCGTCTGGCTCATCCGCGCGAGGAACACCTGCTGCCGCTCATGGTGGCCATTGGTGCTGCAGAGCACGACATTGCCCGTGTCGTTTACCACGAGCAGGGATTTATGGGTGGTGTTACCGCTTCCAGCTTTCAGTTCGGCGTCACTGCTCAATAAAAATGCTCTTCGCGCTCAAGCGTCGCTGATGGGTTAACAGAAATAAGCAATCAAATCGCTCGACAGAGGACGTAGTAGAACAGCCCCACCAGCGCAAGTCAGGACAGTTTCTGCAGGAGGCTGCTCACCATGGATCCGATCAGGAGCCATTACCACCCCATCGATGCCGCGATCCTCTGGTGCAATCTTACTGATCACGCAGCGGAAATCTTGCAAGTCGAGATTTCTCATTCAGGCGAGCTGCTCAAACGCTTCCCCCAGTGGCCATTTCTACATTTCCATGTAGAGCGTATCTATGACGCCATTGCCTGTGGCGAACTACCTGCAACCTTCCTTGGCGGCCCTATAACGCTCAACGACCACGACGAACGTGTCTACAGGTCTATTCGCCGCGCAGACCTGCGGAGCTGGCTTGCACCGAACTACCCGGAAGAGAAGCCCGAGTTTTTGTTCCCCAAGAACATTGACCACCTGGGATGCCTAGAGCCCTGCCCAAATGTTCTTTGGGGATCCGGATAGTCTCTGAAAGAACCTGACACCTTCGATAAGCCAACCAAAGACCGGCTTTACATAGATCACGCTCCCGAAAGTGGCGTAAGTCATGGTTCGCCCCTGGCAGCCTCACTCCCCACCTATAACGCCCCTCAAAAATCAGGATTGACCAAGTAAGGATAACTCCTTACCTTTTCCTTTTAATGCATCCGGGAAATCGCTCATGCCTGACATCCACGAAGTCGCCACGCTCACCTCCAAGGGCCAGGTCACCCTACCCAAGGCCGTTCGCCAACTGCTGGGCCTGAGTACAGGCACCAAGGTCGCGTTCGACGTCCGCGGGAATGAGGTCGTGGTCAGCCGTGTCGAGGCCGACCACGAAGACCCTGCCATCGGCGCGTTCCTGAACCTGCTGGAGGCTGATATCCGCAACGGACGAAACATCACTACACTCCCAGACGACATGGCACAGGCCATGCTCGCCAACGCAAACCACCCTGTAAATCTGGACGACGACATTGGCGGCGAGGTTGCACTTTGAAGCAACGCCATGGCTGGACACTGTTGTTCCATGAAGGTGTGATTTTACAGCTACGCAAATTGCAAGAAGCCGCCGCCCGGGCCGAGCAGAACAACCCGCAAGGTTTTGAAAGCAACGCCAACGTGAAGCTGTTTCGGGCACTGAGCCACCTGATTATGGAAGCTGTACCAGTCGACCCTGGCCGTGATGAGTTCCGCCAAGGCAACACACTGGGCACAGCCTACCGACATTGGCGGCGGGCAAAAATCGGCAGGCGCTTTCGGCTGTTCTTTCGCTACGACTCAAGATCCAAGGTCATCGTCTATGCATGGATCAACGACGAAAACACCCTGCGCTCCGCAGGCAGCAAGTCCGATCCATATGCCGTATTCGAGAAGATGCTGGGCCGCGGCAACCCTCCTGATGACTGGAACGCGCTGATTGCTGCGACACATAGCGACTGGGACGAGCCCACTACATAAGCTGCGCGACTGGGTGAGGGATTGCACGTTCGGCACCAGACCTCGGTGCGTCCACCGTAATCCACCTGTAACGGCTATCAGCAAGCCTGTCGCCCTTTGCAGAAGGCCGCCATAACGTACAGTTGCCCGACCGCTAAAAACGAGATCCAGGATGCCCCCTCAAACCCTCACCCCCGATTTCCTGCCCGAAAACTGCCAGGCCTTGCTCCACGTCCTGGCAATGTCCTTCCCCGGCAAAGGCAAAGGCTCGCTGCTGAAACTGCTGCGGACCATGGATATCTGTGACCCGGACGGCAAGCCGCTCGATACCACCACCTTGTCCGACTTGCTGGAATCGCTGCAAGAACAGGGCTGGGTCTCAGTCGATCAGCGTAGAGAGGGGCAATACTTCGTCATACCGGCACAACGGCGCAACAGCGTTCTCCTTAGCCTGCTGGGCGCCGCCGACGGCAGGCTGCGCTTGCAGCAGATCAGCGATAGCCTGCCTGCACTTGGGGAGTGGCAATTCCCCGGCAAACCCCGGGTACTGCAAGATCTCTGGCTGAATCTGTTTTACGGCAGCCCCCCAATGGTGCAGCAGTCGCTGCATCAAGCGGACAGTCTCTTTCATGCGAATGACTGGGCACGCCAACACCCCATGCACCTTCTGCAGTCGGATCCGGCTGGCCTGAAGGTGTTCGAGCAACTTGACGAGACCGTGCGCGGGTTGTTGCTCGAAGATCATCTTCGCTTGAACAACAGCCTGCTGGGCGCTACAGGCGAGAGCTATGCATTGGCTCTGCGCGAGATGGCGCACCATCCCTACCCCGCGTTGGATGTGCAATTGATGGAGCAAGCTCTGTGGCGAGGCGACTCGGAAACACTGCGCCACTGCGGTGAGCATTGCCCACTGACCTCCCGAACCCTGCACTCGATGCTACGCGGCCAGACCAGCGAGGCCCTGGTTGTGCTGCGCAGCTGGCTCACCGAACAGCGCAGACAGACCAAGAAGCGCAAGATCGACCTGCCGCCACTGCTCAACGCGATGTACTCTCTGGCGCTTTTCGCTGAAAACGATAGCCAGCACTACGCCGCGCTCAAGCAGGCACTGGTCCTGGGCAAAAAGGAGCAGTACGGCAACGCCTATTGGGCGCTCTATGAGTTCTTCGAGCAATTGCAAGGCAATACGCCGAACCTGTCATACGTGGGCACCAAGCAGCTCAAGGGTCTGGATGGCCTGATGCATGGCCTCGCCGCGTACTGGCTGGATGCCCCGTTCGCGCGCGAGCAGGATTGGCGCACGACACTGCAAGATTACCGGGATGAACTGGATCAACGGGGTTACGCCTGGCTGGCGGCCGAGTTCGATGTGTTGATCTCGGCGCAATTCGATGTGCCGCGCCATCTTCACGATCTGCATCAGGATGCAGGGCTGCAACCACTGGCCGCACTGCTCCAACGCCGGGCGGCCTGGCAGCACGCACTTGACGCGCTGAGCCAGCTAAAGCCCGCGAGCGCGCCGGCCAGCAACGTGGGCAAGAACAAGACTCGCCTGGCGTGGCTGGTGAATCCCCAGCACTGGTCCAACAAGCTTGAACCGCGCGAGCAGAAGCTCGGCGCCAAGGGGCAATGGAGCAAAGGCCGTCCGGTGGCACTCAAGCGCCTGATGGATGAAGTCGACAGCCTGGACTTTCTCTGCGAACAGGACCGTCAGGCGATCAGCGGGATCCAGGCCAACCGGTCCTTCTATTCCCACGCCGATTACGAACTGCCTCTGGGCGTGGCCTTGCCCAGGCTGGTCGGCCACCCGGCACTGTTCTGGCACGACGCCCCGGACGTGCGCGTCGAGCTTGAAACGGGCCATGCCAGCCTGCATCTGCAAGCCGGGGACGGGCAGATTCATCTGCGCCTTGATCCGCAGGGCCTCACCACCGACGACACCTATTACCTGCACAGGCAAACGCCGACCCGCCTGCAGATTTACTCGCTCAACGGCGACCTGCGCCAAGTCGTCAAGATCATCGGCCAAGGCCTGAGCGTACCGCTATCAGGCAAGGCGCAACTGCTCGAGGCCGTCAGCGCCATCGCCCCGTTGCTGCCGATCCATTCAGACCTCCCCGAACTCGCCGCGCAGCTCGATCAGGAGCCGGCAGATCCGCGCCTCTACGCCTATCTGCTACCACTCGCGGAGGGTTTGCGCTTGCAACTGCTGGTGCGCCCATTAGCCGAGAGCAGTTGGTTCCGACCGGGCCAGGGCGCACAGAACGTGCTCGGCGAGCGCGACGGCAAGCCATTGCAGGTATGCCGCGACCTGACCGGCGAGCGCCAGGCGCTGCAACAGTTGCTGCAAGCCTGCCCCGGACTGGCCAACGCCAACAGCGATGGTCAGGAATGGCAACTGGACCAGCCCCAGGATGCCTTGCAGGTACTCGCCGAACTGCACGCACTGGACGGCAATCAGGTGCACTGCATCTGGCCGGAAGGCGAACGCATGCGCATAAAAGGTCGCCTGAAGCTGGATGGGCTCAAGCTTGGCGTGCGCAAACAGGGGGAATGGTTCCTGTTGCAGGGCGAGATGACATTCGATGACGGCGAGGTGCTGCGTCTGCGCCAGCTTCTGGAACTGATCAAGTCCAGCCCGGGGCGCTTCCTCAGGCTCAACGAGCACGACTGGCTGGCACTTGACGACAAGCTGCGCAAACACCTGGATGAACTGGCCTACCTGTCCGATCGGGTCACCGACCAGGGCCTTCGCCTCAATCCGTTGACCACACCGATACTGGCCGGCCTGGCAGCGGAGGTCGGCGAATTCACCGCCGACGAGAGCTGGCACACGCACCTGCAAAAACTGCAGTCGCTGCGCGATTACCAACCCCGGCTACCCCGCACCCTGCAAGCCGACCTGCGTGCCTACCAGCACGAGGGATTCATCTGGTTGTCACGCCTGGCGCAATGGGGCGTCGGTGCCTGCCTGGCCGACGACATGGGTCTGGGCAAGACCGTTCAGGTCCTGGCCATTCTCCTGCAACGGGCTACCGGCGGTGCGCAACTGGTCGTGGCCCCGACCTCGGTCATCCTCAACTGGCAAGCTGAAAGCAGGCGATTCGCTCCCCATCTGAAACTGCATCTGTATCACCAGGAACGCAACCTGGATGACCTCGGGCCCGGTGACCTGGTCATCACCAGCTACGGGCTCCTGCAGCAGGACAGTGCAGCCTTCGCCGCCCGCTCCTGGAACAGTGTCGTGCTGGATGAAGCACAGGCGATCAAGAATGCCCAGACCAAGCGCTCCCAGGCCGTCATGGCCCTGCAGTCGAATTTCCGCGTGGTCGCCACCGGCACCCCGCTGGAAAACCACCTGGGCGAGCTGTGGAACCTGTTCCACTTCATCAACCCAGGCCTGCTCGGCAGCCAGGAAAGCTTCAACAGCCGCTTCGCCCAACCGATCGAACAGGGCGATGCAGCAGCCCGACGGGCCCTGAAAGCGCTTATCCAACCCTTTATCCTGCGCCGCCTGAAAAGCCAGGTGCTCGACGAACTCCCCGCCCGCACGGAAATCACCTACAAGGTACCGCTGTCCGATGAAGAGGCTCATCTCTACGAAGCCCTTCGCCAGCAAGCGGTGAGCAACGTGTCCGCATCGGCCCCAGGAGCGGACAGGTCGTTTCGGATACTCACGGAAATCACCCGCCTGCGCCGCTTCTGCTGCCATCCCAGCCTGGTGGTTGCGGATTCGACGCTGCCAGGCAGCAAGCTTCAGGCCTTTGCCGCCCTCGTCGAAGAGCTTCTTGAGAATGGCCATCGAGCCTTGGTGTTCAGCCAGTACGTTGATCACCTGAACATCGTCCGCACCTTGCTCGATGAAAAACACATCACCTACCAGTATCTGGACGGCAGCGTGCTGCCCAAAGAGCGGGAACGTCGAGTGAACGCGTTCCAGGCTGGCATGGGCGAGATCTTCCTCATCAGCCTCAAGGCCGGCGGCAGCGGCCTTAACCTCACCGCTGCCGACTATGTGATCCATCTTGACCCGTGGTGGAATCCGGCGGTGGAGGACCAGGCCAGTGACCGCGCCTATCGCATTGGTCAGCAGCGCCCGGTGACCATTTACCGGCTGGTCGCCGAAAACAGCATCGAGGAGCAGATTGTCGGCCTGCACGCTCGCAAACGAGACCTGGCCGACAGCCTGCTGGAAGGTGGTGAAATGAGCGCAAAACTGGATGCCGATGCCTTGTTGGCACTTCTCGCGGGTACGGTGCACTGATGCCGCTTTGCCGAGGGCGCTACAACGTTCGCGACCAGCCCAAGGCTATGGTTGTGCAGACCATGAAGCCGAATCGGCACGCAACGTGTCGATAAGCTCGCGCAAGCCTGGAGGCATCTGTCGTCGCCCTGGATAGTAGAGATAATACGGCGGCTCGACGGGCGACCAGTCAGGCAGCACGACCTGCAGGCGACCCGTCTCCAGATGCGGACGGATGCGCTCCTCGGGGCAGTAGGTGATGCCGCGATCAGCGAGGGCCATCTGGATGCCGAACTCGGTTTCGTTGACGCACAGTTGTCCGGGCACGTCGATCACCCGTTGCTCCCCGTCTTTCTCGAACTCCCACCGGTAGATCACCCCCTGTCCCGTACGGATCTGGATGCACTTGTGGTTCAGCAGGTCCTCCGGGACATTAAGCCGAGGAGCGCGATTGATGTACCGGGGGGACGCCGAGGCGACCCAGCGAATTCGATCGCTGATCGGCACGGCGATGAAATCCTCGGGAATGGTCTCGCCATAACGCACACCCGCGTCGAATCCCGCCGCCAGGATGTCGATCATGCGATCATCAATGGCGATTTCCACTGCGACGTCCGGGTAGGCATCCAGAAAGACTGGAAGGCGCCTGGTGAACAGCAACCTGGCACCGTCACTCAGCACGTTGATCCGCAAGCGCCCGGAGGGCCGATCACGATGCTGGTCGACCTCCGCCAACGCCCCGCCAATTTCCTGAAACCCCACGGCCAGCCGTTTCGCCAAGGTCGCGCCCGCTGCAGTGGGCGACACGGTTCGATTGGTGCGATTGAGCAGGCGTACCCCAAGCCGCTGCTCAAGATTGCGAATGGAATGACTTAGCGCAGAAGTCGTCACGCCCAGTTCAATCGCCGCTTTTGTGAAGCTGCGATGCCCCTCCACCACCAGAAAGGAATTGAGGTCGGCCAGGTCGGATCGGGACAGCCTGGCGGTTGGCAAAACAGGCATTCAGCCTCCAGTGATGAGCAAAATTAAACACGGCATTCATTTGACCTAAACCTAACCCATGCTCCGGATCGCTACCATAAATTCAACTCAATATGGATGGTAACAACGTGTTCCACGTATACACCTTTGTCGGTTCTCTCTATCTCATCTGGCGATGGGCTCTACCGGTCTTAACGACCACTCCTTGCCGGGTGATGGCGGCCATCTTGCTGCTTGGTATCGCCCAGTACCACGCTCTCCAGATCGTCATGACCGGCACGATGTTTTCTCCCGAATTGCCTCGCCTGCTGGTCATCCTGTTCGGCTGGGCGTTTTGCGCCTTCGTGCTGCTCATCGTGATCACGCTCTTGCTGGACCTGATTGGCCTGGCCCTGAAGCTGCTTTCCGGCGAGCGTAACCGGCCGAGCCGTCGTGGCAGAGCCAGCGCAGCAGTGCTCGCGGCACTGCTGTCGGTATACGGCGTCCATCAGGCCGTTCAGGTTCCAGCGGTCAAACGCGTAAGCATCGAGATCGCCAACTTGCCAGCCGGGCTGGAGGGGATGCGCATCGTGCAACTGTCGGATCTGCACATCAGTCGCTTGTTCAACGCGCCGTGGACGGCAAGCGTGATCGAGAAGACCAACGCGCTGAATGCCGACCTGGTGGTGATCACCGGCGACCTCATCGACGGCACACCAGAGGCCAGGCAGCACGACGTGGCCGCACTGGGAGAATTGCGTGCGCCGCTGGGCGTCATCGCGATCCCCGGCAACCACGAATACTACTTCCAGGAACGCCAGTGGCGGCAGGTCTTCGAACTGTTGGGCATGCACATGCTGGTCAACGAGCACGTGCTGGTCACCCGCAATGACCAGCAACTTGCGATTGCCGGTGTCGCCGACGAGGTAGCCGTGAACTACAACCAATCCGCGCCCGATCTCAGCCAGGCGATTGCCGATATCCCCCCGCAAACCCCGGTCGTGCTGCTCAAGCATCGCCCGGAAAATGCCAGTGCTTCGGCGGCGGCAGGCGTCGCCGTCCAGCTTTCGGGCCACACCCATGGCGGCATGATCCTTGGCCTGGATCAAATCGCACGCTATGCCAATGACGGCTTCATTTCCGGCGTGTACCAGGTTGCCGACATGACCCTCTACGTCAGCAATGGCACGGCCCTGTGGAACGGCTTTCCTGTCCGGCTCGGTGTCCCGCCGGAAATCACCGAGCTGACACTGCATACCCGCCACCACTGAGGAACTGATCCCATGAACCATCCCGCCATCCATCAAGCCAATGTTGCCGTAGTCACTGGCGCAGCCGTCGGCATCGGTTTCGCGATCGCACGTCGGCTCTGCGCGCAAGGCATGAAAGTCGTGTTATTCGACAAGGACCAGGCTGCGCTCGATGCCGCCCTCGACACACTGAACGAGGCCGATCCGCGGGCACAGCTACTGGCAATAACCGGGGACGTCACCTCTGCGCAGTCGTTGCAGCAGCTGTACGATCGCGCTCGAGGGTTTGGTGACGTATCGCTGATCGTGAACAACGCGGCTATCGCCCAAGGCGCGGGACCATGGCACGAGCCGGATCAGTGGCGCCAGACCATGGAGGTCAACTTCTGGAGTGTGCTGGCTGTCCAGCAATTGTTTACCGAGTACCTCCTCGGCAAGGACACGCCGGCCGCCATCGTCAACCTCGGCTCCAAGGAGGGGATCACCACCCCTCCTGGCAATGCGGCCTACAACGTCTCCAAGGCGGCACTGAAGGTGCTGACCGAACAGCTGGCCCACGAGCTCTACCTGCGTTCGGAAAACCGCGTGAGCGCCCACTTGCTGATCCCTGGCTACACCTATACGCCGATGAATTTCCCGGGGATGACGGATCGCTCGGTAAAGCCGCAGGCCCCCTGGACAGCTGACCAGGTCGCCGAGCGCATGCTCGAAAGCATGGCACGAGGTGAGTTCTATCTGTTCTGCGAAGACAACGAAGTCACCCGCAAACTCGACCAGCGCCGGATGCAATGGTCGGCAGACGACATGATCCACAATCGCCCTGCACTGTCCCGCTGGCATCCAGCTTACGCGGACCAGTTCAAGGCCTGGATCGCCGACCTGGCGTAAGACCTCCCCCACTCGATACCACACCTGCTCGTTGCGGTCATGCGCAACGAGTGCAGGCTGCTTGACGCTAGAAAAGGCATCTCCATGAATACCCAAGTGACGCACCCGGCCCGCGATACCCAACCCCTCTCCGCGCCTCGCGGGGTAATCACGGCGATCGTGGCCCTCGGCATGGGAGGGCTGTTCATCGGTACCGGTGAATTCGTCTCCATGAGCCTCTTGCCGGATATCGCCAGGACCACCGGCGTCTCCATCCCCGCTGCGGGTAGCTACATCACGGCCTACGCGCTAGGGGTGGTGGTGGGCGCCCCGCTCATTGCGATTCTTGCAGCGCGTTGGCCGAGGAAGCTGCTCCTTATCCTGCTTCTGGCCCTCTTCGCCCTCGGCTATGCAGCCTGTGCCCTGGCGTGGAACCACGCGTCTCTTCTTGCGGCGCGTTTCATCGGCGGTCTGCCCCACGGCGCCTACTATGGTGTCGCCTGCCTGGTCGCTGCGACGCTGGTGGACGAGGACAAGAAAGCCCAGGCGGCAGGCTACGTCATGGCGGGGTTGGCAGCAGCCAATGTGATAGGTGTTCCGGTGGCGACCTGGATCGGCCAGATCCTGGGGTGGCGAGCGACCTTCGGTGCGCTGGCCGTGGCCGGCGGCATTTCCATAGCGCTGTTCAGGTACTTCATCCCGGCAATTCCCAAGGATCGGCACGCCAGCCCTGCAGCGGAACTGGCCGGGCTCAAGCGCCTGCAGATCTGGCTGACACTCGCCAGTGCCTCGATCGGCTTCGGCGGCATGTTCGCCGTCTACAGCTACATCACCCCAACGCTGACCGAAGTCTCGGGCTTCAGCGTCGACCAGGTACCCATGGTCCTCGCCCTGTGGGGGCTAGGAATGATCGCCGGCAATCTGGTTGGCGGACGCTTGGCCGATCGCGCCCTGATACCGGCGATCGTCTGCATCATGTTGTGGAACGTGCTGTTCCTGGCGCTCTTCTCGGCCTTCTCGTCCTCATCGATCGGCACCCTGATCACCCTGTTCATGGTCGGTTGTGGCTTTGCCCTGGTGCCGGCGCTTCAGGTGCGCTTGATGAAGGTCGCGGGACGCGCACAGACCCTGGCTGCGGCGTTGAACCACAGCGCCTTCAATATCTCGAATGCCATTGGCGCCACTCTGGGCGGCTGGGCGATCGCCGCTGGCTGGGGCTGGGCCTCGACCGGCTGGGTCGCCAGTTGCCTGGCTGTACTGGGCTTGTTGCTCATGGGTATCTCCATCGTGGTCGAGCGAGCACAGTCTCGCGAAGTCACTTGAGCGTTTACCTTTCATCCAATGCGGAGCGAGGTGAGCATGCAGCTTCGTCCCGCTGTGATCGAACGGCTAGATGGCTGTCGGATTCCGCAACCGCTGGTGGAATGGCACGACTGACTTAACGATGGGTCGCCGAGCGCTCGTCGCTCGGCGCTTTCACCCAGACGAAGATGCTAATAGTTGAACCGCCCCACCAACCCCTTAAGCTGCGCCGAAATCTCTATCAACCGCCCCGACCCCGTCCGTGACGACTGCGCAAAGCCTTCAACCAACTGTGCATCGGCATGGATCTGCGCGATATGCCGGTTGATCTCCTCAGCCACCTGATGCTGCTCCTCGGCGGCAGTGGCGATCTGGGTGTTCTGGTCGCGGATCGAGTCCACCGAGCCACGGATCTTGTCGAAGCTGTCACGTGCCTGCTGAATGCGCTCCACACTGGCCTGGGACACCTGCAGACTACCTTGCATCTGCTGGGTGACTTCCTGGGTACGGCGCGCGAGGTTGCCCAGCAGGCTGTCGATCTCGCCGGTGGAGTCGGCGGTGCGCCGTGCCAGGGCGCGGACTTCGTCGGCGACCACGGCGAAGCCTCGGCCCTGGTCACCGGCGCGCGCCGCTTCGATCGCGGCGTTGAGCGCCAGCAGGTTGGTCTGTTCGGCAATCGAGCGGATGGTGTCGAGAATGGTGTTGATGTTCTGGCTGTCCTGCTCCAGCAACTGCATGGTCTGGGTCGACTTTTGCAGATCCTCGCTGAGCTTGAGCACGCTGCCGGTGGCCTCGCCGATGTGCTGCTGGCCGTCATTGACGTCGCGGTAGCCTTCTTCGGCACTCGACGCGGCGGCACTGCATGACCGCGCGACTTCGTTGGCCGTGGCGACCATTTCGTTGAACGCCGTGCTTACCAGCTCCACCGCTTCACGCTGGCGACCGGCAGCCTGGTTCAGGTTGTTGGCCACCTGGCTGGTGTCGGTGGCCGCGGTCTGCAGGTCGGACGAGGCGCTGCCGATGCGCTGCACCAGTTGGGCGATCATGCCCAGGAACTGGTTGAACCAGCCCGCCAGGCTGGCGGTTTCGTCCTTGCCCTGCACCTTGAGCTGGCGGGTCAGGTCGCCCTCGCCTTCGGCGATTTCCTGCAGACCGTCGGCCACGCTGCGAATCGGACGCACGATCACGCTGGCGAAGCTGGCGCCGACAATCGCGAACACCAGGGCCAATGCCGCGGCAATGGCGGCGATCAACCAGGTCAGGCGGCTGGCCTCGGCCATCACTTCATCACGCTTGATCAGGCCGATAAAACGCCAGCCCAGGTCCTTGGAACTGACCACGTTGGCCATGTAGGCCACGCCGTCGATCTCGATCTGGGTCACACCGTCGCCTTGCTTGGCCAGCTCGGCGTAGTTGGGGCCCAGGTCGGCCAGGGGTTTGAAGTTGTGCTTGGCGTCGCTGGGGTCTACCAGCACGTTGCCGTTGTCCTCCACCAGCATCAGGTAGCCGCTGTCGCCCAGCTTGATGTTGCGCACCAGTTCCGTGAGCTGTTTCAGCGATACGTCCAGGCCAACCACACCGAGAATCTTCCCGGTAGCGTCGGCGACCGTGTGCACGGTGCCGATCAGCGTCACATCGTCCGGCGCCCAATAGTAGGCACCGGTGCGTACGGTGGTGCCTGGCGCGGCGATGGCCGCCTTGTACCAGGGACGTACGCGCGGGTCGTAGTTGCTCAGCTTGGTGTCGTCCGGCCAGCTGGCGTAGCCGCCATCGCTCTGGCCCAGGGACAGGTAGGCGGTACTTGGGTGGCTTTTGGCGAACTGGTCGAAGATCGCCAGCAACTCTTTGTTGGTCTGGGTAAGGGGAATCTGTGCCGCGTCGGCGCCGATGTAGCTCTTGAGGTCCTTGGCCGCGATAACTCGCGGGTCCTTGGCTACGTAGTCGACGTTCTGGCTGATGCCGTCGAAAAACTGCTTCATGCCATTGTCGATCTGACGGATCTCACGACCGCTGCTGTCGAGGAAACCGGCCTGGGCCCCCTCACGCAGATTCAACACCACCAGAACGGCGACCAGGATGACAGGCACGCACGCGATAGCCGCGAACGCCCAGGTCAGCTTCTGCTTGATATTCATGACTTCACCCGCGGGTATTTATAGTTTTGGCAAGGGGAAACGCTAACGCTGAACGTCGCATGTGTTGTTATGAGGAACTTGAGCCCATGCGTACCCTGAGTTATCGACCGGGAGGGTGCGCACTTTAGAACCCCGCAGCCTCTGAATGGATGCCCTGGGCAGCATCGATTCAGAGGCTGGTAATTCCCCTACCAGTTGTAACTGACCGCCCCCACCACACTCCGCTCATCGCCACAACGGCACGCCTGCGCTGGCGCAACGCCGCCTACCGTTCCAGCTTCAGCCGCTCGGTCGACGAGAACCGGCTGATCCTCAGCTACAGCATTCCGCTGCGCTGATCTCCCGGCCCGCTGCCAGCACCCGGCTGGCAGCGTTGCCCGGCCTCGCGGTTATTACTCCAGCGCATAACCCGATGACTTAATCTCGCTACATCCCCGCCGCACCCCGATGCTAAAAATCGTCGCGACTGGCCAGCGCCAGCAAGCTCGTCCAACTACAAAAAAGAGCGTCGCGGCATGCCCCTGCTTCCACCCTTGCGCATGCACCCAGCACCTTCGTTTTGCGGTTGAGCCGAGTACCTGATTTGCAGCCCGGGCAGCAGGTGCCGCCCGGGTTTTCCGAAGACCGCAAAATGATCGAGGTTAGCTCCATGAAGCAACTTGCCCTGTACATCGGCGAAGGTTTCGAAGGCCCAGGCGTCAACGCTGCCCATATCAACATCATGATGGGCCCGCGCAGCGGCCCGGCCGGGCAGGCCTTCGCCAGCAGCCTCGCCTCCCCCAGCCAGGGCCATTGCCCGTTCATGGTCATCGCCGCGCCGAACATCCCGGTCAAACCCATGACCCTGTACGTCAACAAGGCCGAGATCAACGGCGACCTGCATGCCAACGCCACCTGGGGCGCGTCCCAGGCCGGTATCGCCAAGGCGGTCACCGAAGCCCTGCTCGACGGCACCCTGCCGGCCGAAGCCGAGGATGACTGGGCCATCGTCACCGCCAACTGGGTCAACCCGTCCTGCGATGACCTCGATGCGGTCTACCTGAACAACTACAACGCCTGCCGCACGGCGATCCGCGCCGCGCTGCAATGCCTGCCGGCCCGCGCCCAGCTGGCCGACGTGGTCAACCAGATCGCCAACCCCTTCTACACCCCGAAAGCCTGAGGTCCGCGCCATGCAATACATCCGACTGGGCAACTCCGGCCTGCAGGTCTCCAAGCTGTGCCTGGGCACCATGAACATGGGCACCCCGGACTGGAAGCCGTGGATCTTCAATGAACAGCAGAGCGAGCCGATCGTGCGCCACGCCCTGGACAACGGGGTCAACTTTATCGACCTGGCCGACTTCTATTCCGCCGGGGTCGGCGAGGAAGTGGTCGGGCGCATCCTCAAGCGCCTGGCCCGCCGCGACGACCTGGTGGTCACCACCAAATGCGGCTACGGCACCCGCACGGGCATCAACGCCAGCGGTCATTCGCGCAAGCACATCATGGACAGCATCGACGCCTCGCTGCAGCGCGCCGGCATGGACTACTTCGATATCTACATGCTGCATTACTTCGACCTGAACACCCCGGTCGAGGAAACCATGGAAGCGCTCAACGATATCGTGCGCGCCGGCAAGGCCCGCTATATCGGCGTCTCGACCATGCTCACCGGGCAACTGGCCAAGCTCCTGCTGGCCTGCGAGCGCAACGGCTGGGCACGCCCGATCAACATGCAGCTGCAACTGAACTGCGCCTACCGCGAGGAAGAGCGCGAGATGATCCCGTTCTGCCAGGACCAGGGCCTCGGCGTCTCGGTGTTCAGCCCGCTGGCCCGCGGCCTGCTCACCGGCGACGTGCAATCGACGCGCAACCAGACCGATTTCTTCACCCAGCAGATGTACAGCGACGAAGCCTCGTTCGAGATCGCCCGCTCGGTGCAACGGGTTGCCCTGCGCCACGGCGTGAGCAATGCCCAGGTGGCCCAGGCCTGGGTACTCCAGCATGGCGGCGTCGACAGCATGCTGGTGGGCGCCGACACCACCGCCCAGTTCGACAGCGCCCTGGCCGCCCTGGACATGCGCCTGGACGAGGAAGACCTGTACGAGCTGGAGCGCAACTACACCCCGTGCGACGTGATCAACGACTACACCGCCGGCAAGCGCATTCTCCGTGCTGCCCGCCCGGCCCGTGGCCCGTTCGACCTGCGGGAGGCGGTGGCATGAGCGACCTGCTGAAAACCGGCCATTACATCGACGGCCAGTGGCTGCACAGCGCGGCCACCTACCCGGTGCTCAACCCGGCCAACGGCGAAGTGGTCGCCGAGGTGGCCAAGGGCGGTGGCGAAGAAACCCGCGCCGCAATTGCCGCCGCCGAGCAGGCACTGCCGGCCTGGCGTGGCCTGCTGGCGAAGGAGCGCGCGGTGATTTTGCGGCGCTGGGCCGAACTGATGCTGGCCCGCCGCGATGACCTGGCGGCGCTGCTCAGCCGCGAACAGGGCAAGCCACTGGCCGAGGCCAAGGGCGAGGTGGCCTACGCCGCCAGCTTCCTCGAATGGTTCGCCGAGGAAGCGCGGCGGGTCTACGGCGATGTCATCCCGACGCCGAAGGCCGATGCCCGGGTGCTGGTGACCAAGGAGCCGGTGGGCGTAGTCGCGGCCATCACCCCGTGGAACTTCCCGCTGGCCATGGTCACCCGCAAGGTCGGCCCGGCGCTCGCCGCCGGCTGCACCCTGGTGCTCAAGCCCTCGGAAGAAACCCCGCTGTCGGCCTTCGCCCTCGCCGTGCTGGCCGAACAGGCCGGCGTGCCGGCCGGTGTGTTCAACATCGTCTCCGGCGATGCCCCGGCCATCGGCGCAGCCCTGCAAGCCTCCGGGGTGGTGCGCAAGCTGTCGTTCACCGGCTCGACCCGCACCGGCAAGCTGCTGATGCGCCAGGCTGCGGACACCCTGAAGAAGGTCTCGCTGGAGCTGGGCGGCAACGCCCCGTTCATCGTCTTCGACGACGCCGACCTGGATGCCGCGGTACGCGGGGCCATGGCCTCGAAATTCCGCAACACCGGGCAGACTTGCGTGTGCGTCAACCGCTTCTACGTGCAGGACGGTATCTACGAAGCCTTCACCAGCCGCTTCGCCGAGGCCGTGCGGGCCTTGCGCGTAGGCGACGCGCTGCAGGGCGAAAGCGACCAGGGCCCGCTGATCAACGCGGCGGCCCTGGCCAAGGTCGAACAGCATGTCGGCGACGCCCTCGAACGTGGCGCCCGCCTGCTCTGCGGCGGTCGCCGGCATGAGCTGGGCGGCACCTTCTACGAGCCGACCGTGCTGGCCGAGGCCACTGACGCGATGCTGATCGCCGGCGAGGAAACCTTCGGTCCGGTGGCCGCGTGCTTCCGCTTCAAGGACGAGGCCGAGGTGCTGCGCCTGGCCAACGACACGCCGTATGGCCTGTCGGCGTACTTCTACAGCCGCGACATCGGCCGGGTGTGGCGCATGGCCGAAGGCCTGGAAGCCGGCATCGTCGGCGTCAACGAAGGAATCATCTCCACCGAGGTCGCGCCCTTCGGCGGCATCAAGGAATCGGGGATGGGCCGGGAAGGCTCGAAATACGGTCTGGATGACTACCTGGAGATCAAGTACGTGCTGATGGGAGGCCTTGCCGGCTGATAGCCGCCACGCCGGTTGCCGCGTCGCCGAGCGACGCGGCACACCCCTGCTCCGCCCGACCCAACAAGAACAACGAGGTGTCAACATGACGGGCCAAACGGTAAAACTCGACGACCTGCCCATCGGTCGTTTCCATATCAAGATCGCCGGGCTGACCTTCGGCGCGCATTTCACCGACGGCTATATCCTCGGCCTGATCGGTATCGCCTTCACCCTGATCAGCCCGCAGATGCAGCTGTCGCCGCTGTGGCAGGGGCTGATCGGCAGCTCCGCGCTGATCGGGCTGTTTCTCGGCAGCCTGTTCTTCGGCTGGATTTCCGACCGGGTGGGCCGACAGAAAATCTTCCTGGTCAGCTTCGTGCTGATCACCCTGGCCTCGGCCATGCAGTTCTTCGTCGAAAGCGCCCTGCAACTGTTCATCTGCCGGGTACTGATCGGCATCGGCCTGGGCGGGGACTACAGCGTCGGCCATGCCATGCTCGCCGAATTCTCGCCGCGCAAGCACCGCGGCGTGCTGCTCGGCTCGTTCTCGGTGGTGTGGACCTTCGGCTACGTCGCCGCGACCTTCGTCGGCACCGCGATGCTGCCGCTGGGCGACGACGCCTGGCGCTGGATGCTGGCCTCCGCCGCCCTGCCGGCGGCGCTGATCCTGATCGCCCGCATCGGCACCCCGGAATCGCCGCGCTGGCTGCTGCAACAAGGCCGCGCAAAGGAAGCCCGCGCCATCGTGCACAAGCACCTGGGCGCCCACGTCACCCTCGACGAAACACCGAGCCGTGCCAGCCAATCCGGCTTCGCCGCCCTGTTCAGCGCCCGCTACCGCAAGCGCACGGCGTTCAACTGCCTGTTCTTCATCTGCATCGTCATGCCCTACTTCGCCATCTATACCTTCCTGCCGAGCATCCTGCAGAAGATGGGACTGGCCGAAAGCTTCGGCACGGAAATGATGCTCAACGCCCTGCTGATCGTCGGCGCATTGCTGGGCATCTACTGCACGGTGAAGTTCACCCGCCGCGGCTTCCTGATCAGCAGTTTCCTGTTGCTCGCCACGGCGCTGTTCCTCCTCACCCTGATGCCGGGCAGCATGGCCTGGGTCATGGTGGCGCTGTTCGGCCTGTTCACCCTGGTGCTGTCGGCGGTGAGCAACCTGGTCGGCGTGTACCCGGCCGAAAGCTTCCCCACCGAAGTGCGCGCCAGCGGCATCGGCCTGGCCACCGCCGCCAGCCGCCTGGGCTCGGCGATCAGCACCTTCCTGCTGCCGGTGAGCGTCGCCGGGATCGGCCTCAACCCGACCATGGCGCTGCTGGCCGGCGTATTGCTGGTGGGCGCGCTGGTATCGATCGCCTGGGCCCCGGAAACCAAGGCGCTATCCCTCGATGAAGCGGGCTCCGGCGAGACCGACCCGGCGGGCGCCGAGGCTCATGGGTTGCTCATCAGGCCCAGCCAGTCCTGAAAGCGCTCGACCTTGGCCAGGCCGCGCTTGTCGCCGGGAATATCCAGCCAGTAGCCATAGGGGCCGCTGACCTCGACCGGACTGATCGGCAACAGACTGCCATTGGCCAGTTCACGCTCGATCATCTGCCGGTCAATCACCGCCAGACCGCCACCGGCCAGGGCGGTATTGATCACCTGGTCGAGGGTGGAGAACTCGATGCCGGCAGCGGCATCGACCGCATGCTGGCCGGTGGCGGCCAGCCAGTTTTCCCACACCTGCAAGCGCTTGCCGCCATGCAGGATGTGCAGCAAGGGATGCTCGCCCAGTTGCGGCGGGTTGCCCGCCTCGAACAGCTCGGGGCTGGCCACGGCGATATGCCGTTCCATGACCAGCAGGCGCTGCTGGCCATGGGCCTGGTCCTGATGGCTGAACAGAATGCGCAGGTCCAGCTCGCCCGGGTGCTGGTCATCCTGCTGGTTGGTGACGCTCAGGCTGATGTCCGGACAGCGCTGCATGAACTGGCGCAGGCGCGGCGACAGCCAGCGGGTGGCCCAGGTCGGTGGCGCAAGGATGCGCAGGCGCTGGCGCAGGTTAGGTACACGCAACACTTCGACCGCCCGCTCGATACGGTCGAAGGCTTCGCCCAGTTGCCCGGCAAGGGCCTGCCCGGCTTCGGTCAGAGCCAGGCCACGCGGGCTGCGCACGAACAGCAGCAGGCCGAGGTAGTCCTCCAACTGCTTGATCTGCCGGCTGACCGCACCCTGGGTCACGCTGAGCGACACGGCGGCACGGTTGAAACTGCGATGGTGTGCGACTTCTTCGAAGACCCTGAGCATATTCAGCGGAGGTAATGTACGCATGGTCCTACACGACTGTTTGTATTTGTAGGGCAATTCTACAGAAACGTCTGACTTTACAAGCGTGCGCTTTTATCATGCTCCAGGTGCGTATTGCTCGTTTGCGAGCACCACTCGCGCTGCGTAACTTCGCGACTTTTTTCGCCCCGCTCCGCGCCTAGCCAGGAAAGCCAGTAAAGCGAGCCCCAACCACACCGCAGGAGACCCTGGCACGTGAAGCGCAAGATCCCCGCCCTCAACGCCCTCAAAGCCTTCGAAGTGGCCGGCAGCACCGGCAGCTTCACCCGCGCCGCCGAGTTGCTCAACGTCACCCAGAGCGCGGTCAGTCGCCAGGTGCGCCAGCTGGAAGAACAACTGGGCGAGGCGCTGCTGCAACGCCGCCACCACCATCTGCAACTGACCGACGCCGGGCGCACCCTGCTGCGTGCTCTGCAACAGTCGTTCGACCGTATCGAACTGACGGTTCGCGGCATCCAGACCCACCAGCAAGCCAACCGCATCCGCCTCAACGCACCGCCGACCTTCGCCAGCCGCTGGCTGCTGCCGCGCCTGGGGCGCCTGCGCGAAGCCTGCCCGGGCCTGGAAGTGACCCTCACCAGCCAGTTGCAGGACAACCTGGCGGAGATGGCCACCCTCGATGGCGCCATCCGCTTCGGCAATGGTGAATGGGACGGACTGGACAGCTCGCTGCTGATGCACGAGCGGCATATCGCCGTGTGCTCGCCGTCCCTGCTGCTGCAACAGGAAAACCGCCGCGCCGACCTGCGCAACATGACCCTGCTGCATGTCCTGGCCCGCGAGGACCAGCGCTACCTGACCTGGCGCCACTGGCTGGACGCGGCACGCATCAGCGACGTGGACCTGAGCGGCGGCTACGAATTCGACACCCTCGACATGGCCATCCGCGCGGCCATGGATGGCTTGGGCATCACCATCGCCGACCGGCAGATGGTCGCCCGCGAACTGGCGGCGGGGCAGCTGGTGCAGGTCCTCGATGTGCAGGTCGACGGCCATCAGTCGTACTGGTGGGTCAGCCGTCCGGGGCAGGACCTGCCGCTGCATGTCGAGCAGTTCCGCGAATGGCTGATGCATGAAGTGTGGCTGGCCGAGCGCAACCTCGGCGGTACCGGAGAAGTTGCCGACTGCCAGTGACCCACCGCTCTACCGCGTTGCATACCCCGGTGCCGCGCCTCCTTCGGCACCGCGTTTTGCCCTTGGCGCAAGCCGGGGCTTTTTTCGTGGCGAACAGGCTGCACGCGCCCAGTAACATGCGTCCAGCGCAGGTTAGGCTGACGTAATAGTCGTTTGTCGAAGCGGCTTCGATTCATGAAACTTCAGGCATCTCTTAATAAAAACAACATGAGAGCCGCCACCATGCCGCACACCCTCGCTGTCCTCCTTACGCCGTACTCCTGCCGTCGATCGATCCCGGGCTGAAGCCACGCCAGCAGCCTTACGGTACTCCCATCCCTGTTTCCACCAGCGGCAACGCCGTGCCCCGCGCACGACTGCACGCAGCCGTTGGTCACGTTTGGAGCGACGCATGAAAGACGAACTCATCACCCTGGACGGCTCCGCGCCGCACCCGGCCGTCAACGACCTTTGCCAGCAAGTGCAGCGCGGTGAAATCAACCGCCGGCAGTTCCTGCGCACCGCCAGCCTGCTCGGCGTGGCGGCCGCCAGTGCCAGCACCTTCCTCGGTTCCAGCCTGCTCGGTTCGCCGCTGCAAGCCGCCACTCCACAAGCGGGAGGCAGCCTGCGCTTCGCCTGCGCCATCCAGGAAATCCAGGACCCGATGCTGATCACCTGGATCGAAGCCTCGAACCTGCTGCGCAACAGCCTGGAGTTCCTCACCTGGGTCGACGCCGACAACATCACCCACCCGTACCTGGCCGAAAGCTGGAGCCCGTCCGAAGACCTCAAGGTGTGGACCTTCAAGCTGCGCCAGAACGTCAAGTGGAGCAATGGCGACACCTTCAACGTCGCCGACGTGCAGCACAACTTCGAGCGCTGGACCGCCGCCGATTCCAAGTCGGTCAACCGCACCGCGTTCCAGGAAATCGCCGCCTTCGAGAAGGTCGACGACTTCCAGTTCCGCCTGCTCCTCAAGCGGCCGATGCTGGCCATCCCGGAGATGCTCAACGCCTTCACCTGCGCCATCGTCCACCGCAGCTTCAAGAATGGCGACGACTGGGCGCGCAATCCGCTGGCCACCGGACCGTTCAAGCTGGTGTCGTTCGATGTCAACAAGCAGGCGACCTTCGCCAAGCGTGCCGACTACTGGGGGCAGCCGGCGCTTTTGGACGAGCTGCGCTATATCGACATGGGTACCGACATTTCCTCGCAACTGGCCGCCCTGCAGGCCGGTCAGGTCGACGTGCTGTACCGCATCAGCGTGGCCGAGGTGGACCTGGCCAAGCGCCTGCCCAATGCCCGCCTGCTCAGCTGCAAGTCGGCGCAGACCGTGGTCATGCGCATGGCCTGCGACCAGAAGCCGTTCGACGACCTGCGCATCCGCAAGGCCGTGGTGCTCTGCGCCGACAACGCGCAGATGCTCAAGATCGCCTACCGCGGCATGGGCACCGTGGGCGAGGACCACCATGTGGCGCCGTCGCACCCCGAGTACTTCCCGCTACCTGCGCGCAAGCGCGACGTGGCCCAGGCCCGGCAGCTGCTGGCCGACGCCGGCTACCCCAAGGGCATCGATATCGACCTGATCGTCGGCAACACCCAGGGCCGCTTCGAGCAGGATTGCGCGCAGATCCTCCAGCAGAACTGCGCCGAAGCCGGGATCCGCATCAACCTCAAGGTGATCCCCGCGACCCAGTACTGGCCGATCTGGGACAAGGCTGCGTTCAGCCTCACCTACTGGGCCCACCGCCCGCTCGGCGTGATGTCGCTGGAACTGGCCTACCGCAGCGGCGCCGCCTGGAACGAAAGCCACTACCAGGACCCGGCCTTCGATGCCGCGCTGGACCGGGCGATGGGCATCATCGACCCGAAACAGCGGGCCCAGGCCATGCAGAGCGTCGAGCAGATCCTGCAGGACGCCTGCGTCATGGTGCAGCCGTTCTGGGGCGACAAGTTCACCGTGGCAAGCAAGAAGGTCGAAGGCTTCCGCGTGCATCCCTCGGACTTCTTCCCGATGGACCAGGTCTGGCTGAGCGCCTGAACCATGCGACCGGGTCGCCGCCTGGCGGTGGCCCGCCCTCCTATGACTAGCCGGAGCGTGCAAGCATGGCTGAGTTTCTGTTACGCAAGGCACTGGGGCTGATAGCGACCCTGCTATCGGTGTCGGTGATCGTTTTCCTGGCCCTCGAGCTGAATATCGAGGACGTCGCCACCCACGTCCTCGGCCCCTACTCCGCCGCCGACCAGCGCACGGCATGGCTGCACGAGCATGGCTATGACCAGCCGTTCGTGTGGCGCTATCTGGTCTGGCTGAAGGACTTCGTTTCCGGTGACTGGGGCACCTCGGTGCACTTCCGCGCCCCGGTGATCGACCTGCTGCTGCCCAACCTCGTGCAAACCCTGACCCTGGCCGGCCTGGCGCTGCTGGTGATGGTGCCGCTGGCCATCAGCCTCGGCGTGCTCGCCGGGATCCGTCAGGGCTCGCTGCTGGACCGCCTGGTGTCCTGCCTGTCGATCGTCACCACCTCGATCCCGGACTTCGCCAGCGCGGTGTTCGTCTCGGCGATCTTCGTCTTCTGGCTCAACTGGCTGCCGGGCGTCAGCAGCATGAGCGACGGTTTCAGCCTGGCCGAACTGGCCATGCCGCTGATGGTCCTGTGCCTGTTCGGCGTCGGCTACCTGGCGCGGATCACCCGCGCCTCGATGGTCGAGGTGATGCAGGCCCCGTATATCCGCACCGCCCGGCTCAAGGGCGTGCCCACCCGGCAGATCGTCCTGCGCCACGCCTTGCGCAACGTGCTGATTGCGCCGGTGACGGTGATCATGCTGTACATCCCCTGGCTGCTGTCGAACGTGATCGTGGTCGAGGTGTTCTTCGCCTACAAGGGCTTCGGCTCGCTGCTCTATACCGCCTCGCTGAACCACGACGTCTACCTCATCGAAGCCTGCGCAATGATCAGCGCGCTGGTGGTGGGCGCGACCAAGATCTTCTCCGACCTCGCCTACACCTGGCTCAACCCGCGCATCACCCTGCGCAGCCTCGGAGGTGCCTGATGCGCGCACTCGAAACCTTGAAGAACCCGCTGGCCCTGCTCGGCCTGCTGCTGGTCGGCGGCTGGGCCGGCCTGGCCCTGCTCGCACCCTGGCTGGCGCCCCATGACCCGCTGGCCAGCTTCACCCCGCTGCTCACCCCGCTGGGCCAGGACGACAGCGGCCAGGTGTTCCTGCTCGGCACCGACATGATGGGCCGCGATATCGCCTCGCGGCTGATCTGGGGGACGCGCACCGTGCTGCTGTGGTCGATCCTGGCCACCGTCACCGCATTCTCGGTGGGTACCGCCATGGGCCTGTGCGCCGGCTACTTCAACGGCAAGGTCGACGCCGCGCTGTCGTACGTCGCCGATACCGTGCTGGCGTTCCCGGTATTGGTGCTGTACATCGTGATCATCATCGCCCTCGGCGCCTCGGCGCTGAACATCCTGATCGCGGTGACCTTCACCAGCGCGCCGGCGATCTTCCGCATCATGCGCGCGCTGACCATCGACATCCGCTCGCGCGACTACGTGCTCAGCGCCATCACCCAGGGCGAAGGCGCGCTGCGCATCATGCTGGTGGAGATCCTGCCCAATTGCAGCGGCCCGCTGGTGGTCGATTTCTGCCTGCGCATCGGCTACACCGCGATCATGATCGGCGCCCTCGGCTTCCTCGGCCTCGGCCTGCCACCACCCACGCCGGACTGGGGCGGCATGATCAATGAAGGCCGCAGCATGGCCATCAGCTTCCCCCACCTGGTGATTTTCCCCTGCATTGCCATCTCGACCCTGATGCTCGGCCTGAGCCTGCTCGCCGATGGCCTGGACGAACACGCACAGAAAGGCGCGAGGAACTGAGCGATGAGCCAACAACCTGTATTGCACGTAGACAACCTCAGCATCGAACTGCCCGCGGGCGCGGACCGCAGCCACGCCGTCCAGGGCCTCAGCCTGGAGGTGTTCAAGGGCGAGATCCTCTGCGTGATCGGCGAGTCCGGCTCCGGCAAGTCGGTGCTGTCGGCGGCCATCATGGGCGACTTCGCCAAGGGCCTGCGCCTGGGCGGCGGGCGCATCGACTTTCTCGGCGCGGATATCTGCAGCCTGGATGAAGAGGCCCTGCGCCAGTTGCGCGGTAACCGTATCGCGATGATCTTCCAGGAGCCGATGGCCGCGCTCAATCCGGCCATCCGCATCGGCCGCCAGGTCGAGGAGATCTTCCAGATCCACGCCCCGGCCCTGAGCGCCGGCGAGCGCCGCGAGCGCATGCTGGCCTTGCTCGAATCCACCCACCTGCCCGACCCGCCGCGCATTGCCGAGAGCTTCCCGCACCAGTTGTCCGGCGGCCAATGCCAACGGGTGGTGATCGCCATGGCCCTGGCCATGAACCCGGACCTGCTGATCGCCGACGAACCGACCACCGCACTGGATGTGACCACCCAGGCCCAGGTGCTCAAGCTGGTCCGCGAACTGCGCGGGCGCGGCCAGCACGGCATCCTGTTCATCACCCACGACTTCGGCGTGGTGGCCGAGATCGCCGACCGCATCGCCGTGATGGAGGGCGGGCGACTGGTGGAGATCGGCGAGCGCGACCAGGTGCTCAATGCGCCGAACCACCCGTACACGCGCAAACTGATCGCCGCCGTGCCCTCGCTCAACCCGGAACTGCACGCGCCCACCCCCGACGGCGAACTGGCGCTGCGCATCGAACAGCTGACCAAGACCTACAAGGTCGGCAGCCAGCAGGTGGCGGCGCTGAAGAACGTCTCGCTGAACCTGCCGCGCGGCAAGACCCTGGCCATCGTCGGCGAGTCCGGCTCGGGCAAGAGCACGCTGGTCAAGGCGGCGATCAGGCTGGTCGACAGCGACAGCGGTCATGTCTGGGTCGGCGACACCGACTTCCTCGCCCTGCAGGGCAAGCAGCTGGCGAGCAACCGCCGGCGCATCCAGATGATCTTCCAGGACCCCTACGGCTCGCTCAATCCGCGCCACCGGGTCGGCGACATCATCGCCCGCGCCGCGCAACTGCGCGGGCTGTCGGCCAAGCAGGCGTGGCAGGAGGCCGGCGATCTGCTGGAACAGGTCGGCCTCAAGCGCGACGCCCTGAAGCGCAAGCCCCGGCAGTTCTCCGGCGGGCAACGCCAGCGCATCGGCATTGCCCGCGCCCTGGCCATGCAACCGGAGGTGCTGATCGCCGACGAAAGCGTCTCGGCCCTCGATGTCTCGGTGCAGAAGCAGGTCCTGGAGCTGCTGGCCGCGCTGCAGCAGCAGTTGAACCTGAGCATCCTGTTCATCACCCACGACCTGCGGGTCGCGGCGCAGATCAGCGACCACATCGCGGTGATGCGCCAGGGCGAGGTGGTGGAGTACGGCAGCGCCCAACAGGTGCTCGGCAGCCCGCGCCACGCCTACACCCAGACGCTGCTGGCGGCCGCACCGGGGGCCGCGGCCCGCACCGATACGCAGATATGTGCCTGATGCCCGGCTAGCCCGCAGCGGCAACACCTCCCATGAACCTTTCCGGCTGCGGCCATTGCCGCGGCACGGGCTTCGATTGCCATCCATAACCATAAACAAGGAGCACCATCGTGCGCATTTCACGCCCACACGCCCTGCGTCTGTTCACCCTGGTTCCGCTGCTCGGCGCGGTCGCCGCACCGGCTCTCGCGATCCAGGTCACCGATAACCTCGATATCGGCGGCGCCGTACGCGCGCGCTGGGACTACGACCCGGACCGCGATATCCAGAAATTCAACTTCGACACCGCCTTCCTCACCGCCAAGTACAACTCGGACACCTGGATCGGTGCCGCCAAGTATCGCTTCTACGGCCGCGCCTACCCGTATCAGTACACCAACAACGTCGGTGACGTGGCCTTCGCCGAAAGCGCCTGGATCGGCTACAAGTTCAACCCCGAGCAGCAGGTGCAGGTCGGCCTGAACCAGGTGCCGTTCGGCCTGCAGCCGTACTTCGGCAGCACGTTCTACGAGACCCTGGGCAACGTGGTCGGCCTGGAGGACATCTACCAGCTCGGTGCCAAGTACATCCAGCAGGTCGGCGACTGGAACATCCAGGCCGGTTACTACGTGCGCCCGGCCTGGCAAGGCAAGGGCACTTCCAACGGCCGCACCTACTCGACGGTGGTCTCCTCCGCCGACGACTACGTCGCCGATGGCAGCGACAACCGCGAGCGCAACACCGTGGTCGTGCGGGTGGCCAAGGCCATGGACCTGGGCGGCTGGAAATCCGAGGTGGGGGTATCGGGCCTGACCTCGACCCTGAAGAACAACGACACCGACAATGATGGCCGGCGCAACGCGGTGGCCGTGCACTACCTGGGCAAGAACGGCCCCTGGGGCATCCAGTTGCAGGCAGCGCGCCAGCAGATGTCGCCGCGCAACCCCGGCACCGACGAAGTGGTCAGCTTCGGCGGCTACGACGGCACCTTCAACGTCGCCAGCCGCGGCAACCTGTACGTCGCCGACCTCAGCTACGACGTCGGCGGCAAGTACCTGTTCGACCAGATCAGCGGGATCAAGCTATATGCCAACTACAGCGCCTTCGACAAGTCTGCCTCCGATTTCAAGACCTCGCAGCGCGCCATCCTCGGCACCTCGTTCTCCTTCAGCAAACTGTGGATCGCCACCGAATGGCTGATCGGCAAGAACGACCCGTACATCGGCGGCAGCAGCTACACCCAGAGCCTGGGGGCTGGCGGCAGTGACCAGTGGGAGAACCAGTTGTATGTGAATATCGGTTATTACTTCTGAGTGTTTGCGCGGCAATGAGAAAGGGCCTGCTTTGAAGAGCAGGCCCTTTTTTGTTGCGGCCCAGGGCCTCATCGCTGGCAAGCCAGCTCCCACAGTGACTGCATGCGCCCTGTGGGAGCTGGCTTGCCAGCGATGAGCATAGGTATCTACACATCTCTGCCATGCTCAACGGGGACCTTGTGGGAGCGGCTGTTAGCCGGGACGCCGGACCGCGCGATCGGCGGCGAAGCCGTCGTAAAACCTGAGTCCCAGGTCTGACTGACACACCGAGTGCACAGGTTTTATGGCCGCTTTGCGGCCAATCGCGGCTAACAGCCGCTCCTACAGGGTCCGTGTCGCGCCTGCTTGAGATGCGTAGATACCCATGCTCACCACCGGCAGCCACGACAACGCCACTAACATGCGTTTTACGCACGTTACCAACGCCGAAGAATCGTTTGCCCCCTCCCCCTCGGTGCGACAAATTGTCCGGCATAAACCACAAGAAAAAACCTGCTTGCCGCCGGTCCCCGCGCGCGCTGCCAAGGCCTTGTGGAGCCCCACAAACCCGCAACCGGACCCCACCATGCGTACAGAGCAGAACTATATCGACGGACGTTTCGTCGAGCGCAGCGGCGACGATGCCTTCAACGTGCTCGACCCGGCCACCGGCCAGGTCGTCGGCAGCGTTGCCGCCGCCAGCCATGACCTCGCCACCCAGGCCGCCGACGCCGCCGCCCGCGCCCAGCGCGACTGGGCCGCCCTGCCGGCCATCGAGCGCGCCAACCATATGCGCCGCCTCGCCACCGCCCTCGAAAGCTGCGCCGACGACATCGGCCAGGCCCTGGCCAGCGAATCCGGCAAGGCCCCGCAGGAAGCCCGCAACGAAGCCCTGTACGCCGCCGAAATCACCCGCTACCACGCCGAATGGGCGCGCCGCATCGAAGGCGAAGTGATCCCCAGCGACAGCCGCGACGAGACCCTGCTGCTGCAACGCGAGCCGATCGGCGTCGTCGCCTGCCTGATTCCGTTCAACTACCCGGTGTACACCTTCATGCGCAAGGTGGCACCGGCGCTGATCACCGGCAACACGGTGGTGGTGCGGCCGAGCAACAACACGCCGCTGTCGGCCTTCGCCATCGCCCGCGCTGTGGAACAAGCCGGCCTGCCCGCCGGGGTGATCAACATCCTGGCCATGAGTCACGACGTTGCCGCCACCCTGTGCACCCACCCGGCGGTCGGCATGATCACCCTGACCGGCAGCGTACGCGCCGGACGCACCGTGCTGGACTACTGCAAGACCAATATCGCCAAGCCGTCGCTGGAACTGGGCGGCAAGACCCCGGCGATCATCGAGGCCGACGCCGACCTGGAAGCCGCCGCCAGCGCCATCGTCGCCTCCAAGACCACCCACTGCGGCCAGCTGTGCACGGCGATCGAGCGGGTGTACGTGCAAGCCAGCGTGCACCAGCGATTCCTCGACCTGCTGCGCGAGAAGTTCGCCGCTGTGCGCATCGGCAACCGCGCCGACGACGCCAGCCGCATGGGCCCGCTGATCAGCGCCGCGGCCCGCGAGGAAATCCACGCCAAGGTGCAGCGCGCGATCGCCGCGGGTGCGCGCCTGGAGGCCGGTGGCTACCTGCCGGAAGGCCCGGGCAACTTCTACCCGGCGACCCTGCTCAGCGACTGCCGCCAGGACATGGAGATCGTCCAGGAAGAAAACTTCGCCCCGGTGCTGCCGGTGCTGGCCTACGAAACCCTCGACGAAGCCCTGGCCATGGCCAACGACCATCAGTTCGGGCTGTCGTCGGTGCTCTACAGCGAGCACTACCGCACGGCGATGAAGGTGGCCAACGCCATCGAGGCCGGCGAGCTGTATGTCAACCGTACCCCGGCCGACCCCTACCAGGGCTACCACGCCGGCTGGAAGCGCTCCGGCCTGGGCGGCGACGACGGCAAGCACGGCATGCTCGAGTTCACCCAGACCCGCCTGGTGGTGCTGAAGTACTGATCGATAGCGGCGCGCTGCCGGCGCGCCGATTCACCCTTGGGCAGACGTAACGCCCGCGAGAACGACCATGAAAAAAACAATAAATGCACAACCCTTCGAAGCCAGCGCGCCAACTGCCAATCTCGGCCGCTACCTGCAACTGGCCTTGCTGGTGCTGGCCGCCGGGGCCATCTACCCGATGCTGTACCTGCGCCAGGTCTACCAAAGCTCGATGCTCGAAGCCCTGGCGATCAGCAACACCGAACTGGGCTACCTGTACTCGATCCTCGGCACCGCCTTCCTGGTCAGCTACCTGCCCAGCGGCTGGCTGGCCGACCGCATCTCGCCGCGCTTCCTGATCAGCTTTTCGCTGATCGGCACCGGCCTGCTGGGCCTGTGGTACGCACAGTTGCCCACGTTCAGCATGCTGCTGGTGATCTTCTGCGGCTTCGGCATCACCACCGGGCTGACCTTCTGGGCGTCCCTGATCAAGCGGGTCAACATGATCGCCGGCGAGGCCGAGCAAGGGCGCTTCTTCGGCGTACTGGACGGCGGCCGCGGGCTGGTCGAGGCCCTGCTGGCGTCCATCGCCCTGGCGCTGTTCGCCTACATGGCCGACAGCAGCAACGGCAGTGCACTGGGCCTGGTGCGGGTGATCCACTTCTATGCCGCGTGCTGCATCGTGCTCGGCCTGCTCCTGGCCATGGTCCGCGACCCGCAGGTCAACGGTGCGGCCAAACAGCGGGAAAAACCCGACCTGATCAAGGACCTGCGCACCCTGGCGGCGATTCCCGAGCTGTGGCTGGTGACCGCCATCGTGTTCTGCGGCTATCACTTCTTCTGGGCCACCTACAGTTTCTCGGCCTACCTGCAGGAAGGCGGCTTCGGCCTCAGCGCCACCGCCGCCGGCCTGATCACCACCATCAAGCTGTGGATGCGTCCACTGGGCGGCATCGGCGGCGGCTGGCTTGGCGACCGCTTCTCCAAGGTCGGCGTACTGGCCTGGGCCATGGTCCTCGCGGCCCTCGGCATGCTCGGCCTGATCCTGCTGCCGAGCCTGCATTCGCTGGGTGTGCTGGTGTTCCTGGTGCTGTTCATCGGCCTCATGACCTACGCCATCCGCGGCCTGTACTGGGCGATCCTCGATGACTGCCAGATCCCGCTGCGGGTCACCGGCCTGGCAATCGGCATCATCTCCCTGGTCGGCTACTCGCCGGACGTGTTCCTGCCCCTGCTCAACGGCTGGATCATCGATCACTACCCGGGCTTCGTCGGCTACCAGATCTATTTCTCCTACGTCGTGGTCATCGGCCTGCTCGGTGTGATCGCCACCTTCCTGCTGAACAAACGCATCAACGCCAAGGCGGACCAAGCATGAAAATCGTCTCCCTGCAGACCCACGTCGTCGCCGTTCCACCGCCCCATGTCGGCGGCATGTACTGGCTGTTCGTCACCCTCAAGACCGATTGCGGCATCGAAGGCGTCGGCGAGATCTACGCCGCCACCTTCCACCCGCGGGCCATGGTGCCAGTGATCGAGGACGTGTTCAGCCGCTACCTGCTCGACCAGGACCCGCACCATATCGAGCGGTTCTTCCGCCGCGCCTACTCCAGCGGCTTCACCCAGCGCCCCGACCTGACCATGATGGGCGTGGTCAGCGGCCTGGAAATGGCCTGCTGGGACATCATCGGCAAGGCCGCCAACAAGCCGGTGTACGAGCTGCTCGGTGGCCAGGTCCACGAGCGCCTGCGCTCCTACACCTACCTGTACCCGGTCAACGCCCAGGGCGAGTACGACTACAGCGACCCGGACCTGGCCGCCGAGTGCGCGGTGCAGAACATGCAACTGGGCTTCACCGCGCTGAAGTTCGACCCGGCCGGCCCCTACACCGCCTTCTCCGGGCACCAGCTGTCGCTGGAAGTGCTGGAGCGCTGCGAAACCTTCTGCCGCAAGATCCGCGAGGCGGTCGGCAACAAGTGCGACCTGCTGTTCGGTACCCACGGGCAGATGGTGCCGTCCTCGGCGATTCGCCTGGCCAAGCGCCTGGAGAAGTACGACCCGCTGTGGTTCGAGGAGCCGATTCCACCGGGCCAGGAAGAGGCCATGGCCCAGGTCGCGGGCAAGACCAGCATTCCGATTGCCACCGGCGAACGGCTGACCACCAAGTACGAGTTCTTCAAGCTGCTTCAAGCCGGCGGCGCGTCGATCCTGCAAATGAACGTGGGCCGCTGCGGCGGCCTGCTCGAAGGCAAGAAGATCGCCAGCATGGCCGAGGCCTACTACGCGCAGATCGCCCCGCACCTGTACAACGGGCCGATCGGCGCCGCCGCCAGCTTCCAGCTTGCCGCCTGCACGCCGAACTTCCTGATCCAGGAAAGCATCGGCACCTGGGACGGCTTCCATGCCGAGATCCTCAAGAAACCGCTGCAATGGGAAGACGGCTACATCATTCCGTCCCGCGAACCAGGCCTGGGCGTCGAGCTGGACATGGAGGTCGTGCGTCGCCACTCGGGCTACGAGGGCGAACGCCTGCACCTGCAGATGGCCGCGCACCCGGTCGACGTCAAGGACGTCTCGCCAGCCAAGGGCTGAATGCCCGGCCGCCCGCGCCGGGCGGCCTCACCTGCACCTGGATTAGCCTTACATGAATACATTCGACTACATCATCGCCGGGGCCGGCTCGGCGGGTTGCATCCTCGCCGCGCGCCTGAGCGAATCGGGCCGGCATTCGGTGCTGCTGCTGGAGGCCGGCGGCAAGGACCGCTCGCCCTGGTTCAAGCTGCCGGTCGGTTTTGCCAAGCTTTACTACAACCCCAGCTTCAACTGGATGTACTACAGCCAGCCCCAGGCCCAGCTCGCCGGGCGCAGCCTGTATGCGCCGCGGGGCAAGGTCCAGGGTGGGTCCGGCTCGATCAACGCGATGATCTACGTGCGCGGCCAGGCCCATGACTTCGACGACTGGGCGGCCAATGGCGCCGAGGGCTGGTCGTTCAAGGACGTGCTGCCGTACTTCCGCAAGCTGGAATCGCACCCGGCCGGCGACAGCGAGTACCACGGCGCCAGCGGGCCGATCGGCATCACCCCGATGAAGGGCCAGGCCCACCCGATCTGCGACGTGTTCCTCAAGGGCTGCGAAGAGCTGGGCTACCCGCGCAGCGACGACTTCAACGGCAAGGACTTCGAGGGCGCCGGCATCTACGACGTCAACGTGCGCAATGGCCAGCGCAGCTCCAGCAGCTTTGCCTACCTGCACCCGGCGCTGGACCGGTCGAACCTGAGCATCGAGCACAATGCGCTGGTCGAGCAGGTGCTGTTCGAAGGCACCCGCGCCGTGGGCGTGCGCATCGGCCAGAACGGCGAGTCCCGCGAGTTCCGTGCGCGCCGCGAAGTGATCCTGGCCGCCGGTGCCGTGGATACGCCGAAGATCCTGCAACTCTCCGGGGTCGGCGAGCGCGCGCTGCTCGAACAGCATGGCATCGCGGTGCAGCACTCGCTGCCCGCCGTGGGCAAGAACCTCCAGGACCACCTGTGCGTCAGCTATTACTACGAAGCCAGCATGCCGACCCTCAACGACGAGTTCGGCTCCCTGCTGGGCAAGCTGAAGCTGGGCCTGCAATACCTGCTGACGCGCAAGGGGCCGTTGTCGCTCAGCGTCAACCAGTCCGGCGGGTTCTTCCGCAGTGACGAGGGGCAGGCGCATCCGAACCTGCAGATGTACTTCAACCCGCTGTCGTACCAGATCCCCAAGAGCAACAAGGCCACGCTCAAGCCCGAGCCCTACTCCGGCTTCCTGCTGTGCTTCAACCCCTGCCGCCCGACCAGCCGCGGTGAAATCCGCATCGCCTCGGCCGACCCGAACGTGCCGGCGCTGATCGACCCCAACTACCTGAGCACGCAAAAGGACATCGACGAAGCCATCCAGGGCAGCCGCCTGATCCGCAGGATCATGCACGCCCCGGCCCTGCAGGCGATCACCGTGCGCGAAGTGCTGCCGGGGGCGGCGGTCAACGACGACCAGGCCATGCTGCAATACTTCCGGGAAAACTGCGGCTCCATCTACCACCTGTGCGGCAGCTGCGCCATGGGCGACGACCCGGCCACCAGCGTGGTCGACAACCGGCTCAGGGTGCATGGTCTGCAAGGGCTGCGCATCGTCGATGCCTCGATCTTCCCCAACGTGACCTCGGGCAACACCAACGCGGCGGTGATGATGGTGGCAGAGAAAGGTGCCGATCTGATCCTCGCCGACGCCGAGCGGCAAGCCGAGGGCGACACGCGCCGCCCGCGCAACGCCGCCTGAGGTCTTCAGCAGAATTGGTAGCGCACACGGAGTTTCTGTCAGGAGACCGGGTCAAGGCTGATGTGATGTAGCGCCGGTTCCCATAGGCTCATGTGTCAGGCCAGGATCCTGCGGCTGGCCCGAGACTCTGTGGGAGCCGGCGTTGCCGGCGATGAGGTCATCAGCTTCGACTTCGATCTGCTGGCCGGATTGCTCTTGCGGGCCTCATCGCTGGCAATGCCAGCTCCCACAGGTTTGTGTGAGGCCTGGATCCTGCGGCTGACACGGAACCCTGTGGGAGCCGGCGTTGCCGGCGATGAGGCCATCAGTTTCGACTTCGATCTGCTGGCCGGATTGCTCTTGCGGGCCTCATCGCTGGCAATGC
>NZ_JBMDIJ010000027.1:0-68340 GCF_057808595.1 Pseudomonas sp. FG98
GTTTTCCGTTCCGACTGCGCCGGAAGTGGGGCGAATTATAGAGACATAAAACGGGACGTCAAGCACTTATTGCAACAAATATGTCATTCGCCCCAGATAGTCCTTAAAAGCAAAGCGGGGAGGCCAAAAGGCCTCCCCGCTTCTTATATATAGCTACGCAACCAGGTTACAGGCTGGGGAATGCGAATTGCGAAGCCTCATGGCTGGCACGCTGCGGCCAACGCTGGGTGATCGCCTTGCGCCGGGTATAGAAACGCACACCATCCGGACCATAGGCATGCAGGTCGCCAAACAGCGAACGCTTCCAGCCACCGAAGCTGTGGTAAGCCACCGGTACCGGCAACGGCACGTTGACGCCGACCATGCCCACTTCGATCTCGTCGCAGAACAACCGCGCAGCTTCACCATCACGAGTGAAGATGCAGGTACCGTTGCCATATTCGTGATCGTTGATCAGTTGCATTGCCTGTTCCAGGCTGTTCACCCGAACCACGCACAGCACCGGCCCAAAGATCTCTTCTTTATAGATACGCATTTCCGGCGTGACGCGATCGAACAGTGTACCCCCCACAAAGTAGCCGTCTTCGTGGCCAGCGACGCGGAAACCACGCCCATCCACCACCAGTTCGGCACCAGCAGCCAAGCCATCGTCGATATAGCCGACAACCTTGTCCCGCGCCGCCGCAGTCACCAGCGGCCCCATATCCAGGCCACAGGAAGTACCGGCGCCAATCTTCAGCCCCTTGATCTGCGGAACCAGCTTGGCCACCAGCGCATCGGCGACCTGGTCGCCCACGCACACCGCCACCGAGATCGCCATGCAGCGCTCGCCGCAGGAACCGTAGGCCGCGCCCATCAGTGCGCTGACCGCGTTATCCAGATCCGCATCCGGCATCAGCACCGCGTGGTTCTTCGCCCCGCCCAGTGCCTGAACGCGCTTGCCGCGTTTGGTGCCTTCGGAATAGATATATTCGGCGATCGGCGTCGAACCAACGAAGCTCAGCGCCTTCACTTCCGGCGCCTCGATCAGCGCATCGACAGCTTCCTTGTCGCCATGCACCACGTTCAGCACGCCTTTCGGCAGGCCCGCTTCCTGCAGCAGTTGTGCGATCAGCAGAGTCGAGCTCGGATCACGCTCGGACGGCTTGAGAATAAAGGTGTTGCCGCAAGCAATCGCCAGCGGATACATCCACAGCGGCACCATCGCCGGGAAGTTGAACGGCGTGATACCAGCCACCACGCCCAGAGGCTGGAAATCAGACCAGGCATCGATATTCGGGCCGACATTACGGCTGTACTCACCCTTCAGCACTTCCGGCGCAGCACAGGCGAACTCGACGTTCTCGATCCCGCGCTTCAGTTCACCGGCGGCGTCTTCCAGGGTCTTGCCGTGCTCTTCGCTGATCAGTTGGGAAATACGTGCTTCGTTCTGCTCCAGCAGTTGCTTGAAGCGGAACATCACCTGAGCACGCTTGGCCGGAGGCGTATTGCGCCAGGCCGGGAACGCTGCCTTGGCCGCGTCGATCGCCTGCTGCACGGTAGCGCGGCTGGCCAGCGCCACCTTGTGGATCGCCTGCCCGGTGGACGGGTTGAAAACGTCAGCAGTGCGTTCGTTTGGGGAAACCAGCTCGCCATTGATCAGATGTGCAACGGTACTCATGCAATAACTCCAGTATTCAGGTTCGGGCAGGCCACGCGGCCCGCCCCGGGAAGAGGAATCGATCAGTCGATGGCGTTCAGCGCTTCGCCAACCGCGTCGAACAGGCGGTCCAGCTCCTGCGGCTTGGTATTGAAGGTCGGGCCGAACTGCAGGGTGTCGCCGCCAAAGCGTACATAGAAGCCGGCTTGCCACAGTTTCATCGCCGCTTCGTATGGACGGACGATGGCGTCACCATCCCGTGCAGCGATCTGAATCGCGCCGGCCAGACCGTAGTTGCGGATGTCGATGACGTTCTTGGTGCCCTTGATGCCGTGCAGCACGTTCTCGAAATGCGGCGCCAGTTCAGCGGCGGACTGCACCAGGTTTTCCTTCTGCAGCAGATCCAGCGCAGCGATACCGGCAGCGCAGGCGACCGGGTGTGCCGAGTAGGTGTAGCCGTGGGGGAATTCCACCGCATACTCGGGGGTCGGCTGGTTCATGAAGGTCTGATAGATCTCGCTGCTGGCGATCACTGCGCCCATCGGGATGGCACCGTTGGTAACCTGCTTGGCGATGCACATCAGGTCCGGAGTCACGCCGAACGCCTCGGCACCGGTCATGGCACCCATGCGACCGAAGCCAGTGATGACCTCGTCGAAGATCAGCAGGATGTTGTGCTGGTCGCAGATTTCCCGCAGGCGTTTCAGATAACCCTTGGGCGGCGGCAGGACGCCGGCGGAACCAGCCAGCGGTTCAACGATCAGCGCGGCAATGTTCGACGCATCGTGCAGCTCGATCAGCTTGAGCATTTCATCGGCCAGGGCGATGCCGCCCTCTTCCGGCATGCCCTTGGTAAAGGCATTGCCCGGCAGCACGGTGTGCGGAATATGGTCGACATCCAGCAACTGGCCGAACAGCTTGCGGTTGCCGTTCACGCCACCCAGGCTGGTACCGGCGATGTTCACGCCGTGGTAGCCACGGGCACGGCCAATGAGCTTGGTCTTGGTGGCCTGGCCCTTCAGGCGCCAGTAGGCACGCACCATTTTCACCGCGGTGTCACAGCACTCGGAACCGGAGTTGGTATAAAAGACGTGGTTCAGGTTGCCCGGAGTCAGCTCGGTGATTTTTTCCGCCAACTGGAACGACAGCGGATGGCCGAACTGGAAGGCCGGCGAGTAGTCCAGCACGCCCAACTGGCGAGCAACGGCTTCCTGGATTTCCTTGCGGGTGTGACCGGCGCCGCAGGTCCACAGGCCAGAGAGTGCGTCGAAGATCTTGCGGCCCTTGTCGTCCACCAGATAGTTGCCTTCGGCGGCGACGATCAGGCGCGGATCGCGCTGGAAATTGCGGTTGGCGGTATACGGCATCCAGTGCGCATCCAGCTTGAGCTGGCTGGCCAGACCGACAGGAGCGTTTTCAGGCAGGTTCATCGACACGACCTCGCAAGACAGGTTGAACAGCATTCGTTGAGTTGCCGATAACTTGTCACGGCTATAAAGTCTGGAAAACTCTACTTTTCCAATCTTTGGATTACCGGACACTAAACTATGAGCCGCCGCCCCGAACCGCTTTCCCAGGTCAGCGATTTCGATATCCGCCTGCTGAAGATTTTCCGCAGCGTGGTCGAATGCGGCGGTTTCTCGGCGGCGGAGAACGTGCTGGGCATCGGCCGCTCGGCCATCAGCCAGCAGATGGGCGACCTGGAACAGCGCCTCGGCCTGCGCCTGTGCCAGCGCGGCCGTGCCGGTTTCTCCCTGACCGAGGAAGGCCGCGAGGTCTACCACTCGGCCTTGCAGTTGCTCAGCGCCCTGGAAAGCTTCCGCACCGAGGTCAACGGCCTGCACCAGCACCTGCGTGGCGAGCTGAACATCGGCCTCACCGACAACCTGGTGACCATGCCCCACATGCGCATCACCCACGCCCTGGCCCAGCTCAAGGACCGCGGCCCGGACGTGCGAATTCGTATCCGCATGATTCCACCCAGCCAGGTCGAACAGGGCGTACTCGACGGCAGCCTGCACGTTGGCGTAGTGCCCCAGGCCAGTCCGCTGTCCGGCCTCGAATACCAGCCGCTGTACAGCGAGCGCTCGCTGCTCTACTGCGCGGTCGGTCACCCGCTGTTCTATGTCGACGACCGGCAATTGGACGATCAGCGCCTCAACGCCCAGGACGCCATCGCCCCCACCTACCGCCTGCCCGCCGAAATCCAGGCCCTGCACCAGGCACTGCATTGCACCGCCAGCGCCTCGGACCGTGAAGGCATTGCCTTCCTGATCCTCACCGGTCGCTACATCGGTTACCTGCCAGATCACTACGCCACGTTCTGGGTGCAACAGGGTCGACTGCGCGCGCTCAAGCCCACCGAACGTTTCTATGACCTGTCCCTGGCCTGGGTCACGCGCAAGGGGCGGCGTCCACATCTGGTCCTGGAAAGCTTCCTGGAGAGCCTGGCTGCGACACGTTAGGACGCAATTGCGATATTCTCGCGTCTTCGCGCTTGTCTGCCCGCCGTGCCTGGGGTATCAACGCATGTGCCTAAATTTCCCTGCTTGCCGGAATTGCCCATGACCCTTGAAGTGCCTGCCCACCGAACACTCGCCGCCAAGCCCGCCGGACGTATCCGCCAGAAGAACGAGCAGGCGATCATCCAGGCCGCCGAGGACGAATTCGCCCGTCACGGCTTCAAGGGCACCAGCATGAACACCATCGCCCTGAATGCCGGGCTGCCCAAGGCCAACCTGCACTACTACTTCACCAACAAGCTGGGGCTGTACATCGCCGTCCTGAGCAACATCATCGAGTTGTGGGACAGCACCTTCAACGCCCTCAGCGTCGAAGACGACCCGGCCCAGGCCCTGGCCCAGTACATCCGCGCGAAGATGGAGTTTTCCCGGCGCAATCCGCAGGCCTCGCGGATCTTCGCCATGGAAATCATCAGCGGCGGCAATTGCCTGACCGACTACTTCAGCCAGGACTACCGCGAGTGGTTCAAAGGGCGCGCGGCGGTGTTCCAGGCCTGGATCGACGCCGGCAAGATGGACAGGATCGACCCCGTGCACCTGATCTTCCTGCTGTGGAGCAGCACCCAGCATTACGCCGACTTCGCCACGCAGATCTGCCAGGTCACCGGCCGCAGCCGCCTGACCAAGCAGGACATGGAAGAGGCCGGCAACAACCTTATCCACATCATTCTCAAAGGCTGTGGCCTGACACCGCCGAACTGAACACCCCGCGTATGCCTTCTACCCTGCTCGACACCTGCGAATACCGCGAAGAGATTCGCAAGAGTCGCTTCATCACCTTGGCCGCGCCGATCAGCACGCCCGCCGACGCCCAGGCTTTTCTCGAACAGCACAGCGACCTGGCCGCCACCCACAATTGCTGGGCGTGGAAGATCGGCGCGCAATACCGCAGCAGTGACGATGGCGAACCCGGCGGCACCGCCGGACGGCCAATCCTCGCGGCTATCGAAGCGCAGGATTGCGACCAGGTGGTGGTCCTGGTGATCCGCTGGTACGGCGGTATCCAGCTAGGCACCGGCGGCCTGGCCCGGGCCTATGGCGGTGGCGCCAACAAGTGCCTGCAGCAGGCGCCGAAGCGCCTGTTGATAAGTCGTACCGAGCTGAAATGCAGTTGTTCCTTCAGCGAACTGGCCCTGCTCAAACTGCGGGTCGCCGAAGCGGACGGTGTGATCCTCGACGAAACATTCACCGCCAACGGCGTGGATGTGCAACTGGCGCTCGGAGCCGAGCACATTGACAGCGTGCAGCGCCAACTGGCCGACCTCAGCCGCGGCCGCATCCTCCTCGAAACCAGCTGAACACTTGCCCACATCCACTGTGGGCCTGACTGTGGATAACCTCTGGGCAGGCCGCTGCAAGCCTTCTGTAGCAAGGCTTGCAGCGGAACGATCATATTTTGATCAAGATTTGATGACAGCGATTCATTCAGCGAAAAATCAGGCGCTTAACAGCGTTTATCGCCTTTGGAAGACAGCGAATCCGGGCTTATACCCAGCCAGGCGGCTTGCTCACAGATACTGTGGAGCAAGCTGTGGATAAACTCTGTATGCCTGCGCCAATCGCTTGCCAGGCCGTCACCCGGCTTGATTGATCGTTTTTTGAACAGTTTCCCGCACCGGCCAAAGTTGCAGGACAGCCCACGCCAGCTCCATCACCAGAATCCCCCAAAGCAGCTGGGTAGCGCCGTGCATCAAGGCATACCCCTGCCAGGTCGCGAACAGCAGGCGACCTGCCGCGTCATAACGGCCGAACTGCATTTGTGGGTCACGAATACGCAGGATCGACCACACACACACGATCGACCCCATCAGATTGGCCATCAGCCCGTACAACGGGGCGAACTCCGGCAGCTCACCATCCAGTCCCCATTGCGCGCTGAGCTGCCGCAAAAAGCCGTGCAACAACATCAGGCTCCAGGGTGTGACGAACGCCGCCGTCACCAGCAAGTCATACCAGCCACTGGCCCTGACCAACCCCCGATAACCGCTCTGGCTCCACATATACCGCTCCTTGTTGGAAAGTGAGGGCGGCAGGCTAAAGCCTGGAGTATGCTCCAGGGTCAACCCCTTCCCCAGGAATGCCCGTGCGTATCGGAGAATTGGCGCAGACCTGCAGCGTCAGCCGCGACACCCTGCGTTTTTATGAAGAACGCGGCCTTATCCGCTCCAACCGCAGCGCCAACGGCTATCGTGACTATCCGGTAGAGACCGTGCAGTTGGTGCTGCTGATCAAGACCGCGCAGAAACTTGGTTTCAGCCTTGGCGAAATCAGCCAGAACGTCGCCGAACTGTGGCGGGCACAAGACCCCGAAGCACTGGTAACCCGCTTCATCCAGGACAAGCTGGCACTGATCGAGGCGCGCATCGATGCCCTTGTCGAACTGCGCCAGGCGCTCAAGCAGCGCCTGGAAGACCGCTGTCCCCTCACCTTGAAAGGAGCTCCCGCATGACTACGAAAACCGCCCTCATCATCGGCGCCTCCCGCGGCCTTGGCCTGGGCCTGGCGGAACGCCTGAGCGAAGACGGCTGGAAGGTGGTCGCCACCGTGCGCGACACAGCCAAGGCCGGCGCGCTCAAGGCGCTGCCGGGTGTGCAGGTGGAAACCCTGGAAATGAACAGCCCCGTCCAGCTCGACGCCTTGCAGAAACAGCTCGCCGGCCAGACCTTCGACCTGCTGTTCGTCAACGCCGGGGTCAAGGGCCCGGACAACCAGGACGCCGAAGCCGCACAACTCGCCGACATCGGCGAGTTGTTCATGACCAACAGCGTGGCGCCGATCCGCGTTGCCCAACGCTTCGCCGGGCAACTGCGCGAGAACGGCGGGGTCATCGCCTTCATGAGCTCGATACTGGGCAGCGTGGCCATTCCGGACGCCCCGGACCTGGCCCTGTACAAGGCCAGCAAGGCCGCGCTCAACTCGATGATTAACAGCTTCGTCGTGCGCCTTGGCGATACCCGCCTGAGCGTACTGGCCATGCACCCGGGCTGGGTCAAGACCGACATGGGGGGCGAAGGTGCCGATATCGACGTGGCCACCAGCACCCGCGGCATGGTCGAACAGGTCAAGGCTTACACCGGCAAACCAGGCGTGCATTACATCAACTACAAGGGCGACGCGCTGATCTGGTGATCGCCAACGCGGTGGGTGTAGACTCGCGCCTCGCCCACCGCGGCGGACCTGGATCAGCAGACAGGGCAACACTGAGCTGGCGAACCTGAACCCACTTTCAGAGGAGCCGGCAAAATGCCCGCGAACCGTACCTGGCTGAAAAACCCCCTCGCCATCTTCACCGCCAACGAGCTCGATGCCCGCGGCGGCCTGGTCATCGAAGACGGTGCCATTCGTGAAGTCCTGGCCCTCGGCCAGGTCCCCTTCCTGCCTTGCCAACAGACCTTCGATGCCCGCGAGCACGTAGTCTTGCCAGGCCTGATCAACACCCACCACCACTTCTACCAGACCCTCACCCGGACCTGGGCACCGGTGGTAAATCAGCCGTTGTTTCCCTGGCTGAAGACCCTGTACCCGGTCTGGGCCCGCCTCACCCCGGCCAGGCTGGAGCTGGCGACCCAGGTGGCCCTGACCGAACTGTTGCTGTCCGGCTGCACCACCGCCGCCGACCACCACTACCTGTTCCCCAACGGCCTGGAAAACGCCATCGACGTTCAGGTCGAAGCCACCCGCAAACTGGGCATGCGCGCCATGCTGACCCGCGGTTCCATGAGCCTGGGCGAAGCCGATGGCGGCCTGCCGCCACAACAGACGGTGCAACAAGGCGAAGTGATCCTGGCCGACAGCCAACGACTTATCCACAGCTACCACGAGCGCGGTGCCGGCGCGCAGATCCAGATCGCCCTGGCGCCCTGCTCGCCGTTCTCGGTCACCCCGGAAATCATGCGCGCCAGTGCCGAACTGGCCGAAGAGCTGGACGTCCGCCTGCACACCCACCTTGCCGAAACCCTCGACGAAGAGGCTTTCTGCCTGCAACGCTTCGGCCTGCGCACCGTGGATTACCTCGACAGCGTCGGCTGGCTCGGACCACGCACCTGGCTGGCCCACGGCATCCACTTCAACACCGATGAAATCGCCCGCCTCGGCGCGGCCGGTACCGGCATCAGCCACTGTCCCAGCTCGAACATGCGCCTGGCCTCGGGCATCTGCCCGACAGTGGCCTTGACCGATGCCGGCGCTCCCGTCGGCATCGGCGTGGACGGCTCGGCCTCCAACGATGCCTCCAACATGATTCTCGAAGCCCGCCAGGCCCTCTACCTGCAACGCCTGCGCTACGGCGCCGAGGCCATCACCCCGGAACGGGTGCTGAGCTGGGCCACCCGCGGCTCGGCAAAACTGCTGGGGCGGACCGACATCGGCGAGCTCGCCGTAGGCAAGCAGGCCGACCTGGCCCTGTTCAAGCTCGACGAGCTGCGTTTCTCCGGCAGTCACGACCCGCTTTCCGCCCTGCTGCTGTGCGGTGCCGACCGGGCCGATCGAGTGATGATCGGTGGCCACTGGCGCGTGATCGACGGCCAGGTCGAAGGCCTGGATCTCCAGCAATTGATCGCCAGGCACCGCAAGGCCGCTGCGCAACTGATCGCTGGCTGACTGCGTTTTTTGTCCGCTGCACGGAGCACGGCGCTTCTATAGTTCAACTTGCCGGTCAGGTTTCACCGCACCGGTCTGACAACCTCTGTAGAATGCGCCGATTGCACCTGATGAGATTTCCCCATGTACGACTGGCTTAACGCGCTGCCCAAGGCAGAACTGCACCTCCATCTGGAAGGTTCGCTGGAGCCCGAGCTGCTGTTCGCCCTGGCCGAGCGCAACAAGATCGCGCTGCCGTGGAACGATGTCGAAACCCTGCGCGCGGCCTACGCCTTCAATAACCTGCAAGAATTCCTCGACCTGTATTACCAGGGCGCCGACGTACTGCGTACCGAGCAGGACTTCTACGACCTGACCTGGGCCTACCTGCAACGCTGCAAGGCGCAGAACGTCATTCATACCGAGCCCTTCTTCGACCCGCAGACCCACACCGATCGCGGCATTCCCTTCGAAGTGGTGCTCGACGGCATCACCCGCGCACTGAAGGACGGTCGCGAGCAACTGGGTATCGGCAGCGGGCTGATCCTCAGCTTCCTGCGCCACCTCAGCGAGGAAGAGGCGCACAAGACCCTCGACCAGGCCCTGCCCTTCCGCGATGCTTTCGTCGCCGTCGGCCTCGACAGCTCGGAAATGGGCCACCCGCCCAGCAAGTTCCAGCGCGTCTTCGACCGCGCTCGCAGCGAAGGCTTCCTGACCGTCGCCCACGCCGGCGAGGAAGGCCCGCCCGAGTACATCTGGGAAGCCCTCGACCTGCTGAAGATCCAGCGCATCGACCACGGCGTGCGCGCCATCGAGGACGAGCGCCTGATGCAGCGCATCATCGACGAGCAGATCCCGCTGACCGTGTGCCCGCTGTCCAACACCAAGCTGTGCGTGTTCGACCACATGAGCCAGCACAACATCCTCGACATGCTCGAGCGTGGGGTGAAGGTCACGGTGAACTCGGACGACCCGGCCTACTTCGGCGGCTATGTCACCGAAAACTTCCACGCCCTGCACACTCACCTGGGCATGACCCAGGACCAGGCCCGTCGCCTGGCGCAGAACAGCCTCGACGCCCGTCTGGTCAAGGCCTGACACCCGCTCGCCCACTGTGGCGAGCGGCTCCCGCCGTCACCCGATCAGCATCGGGGGCGGCATCCGCGCGATCTGCTGGATGCCGCGCAAGCCCACCGCGGTTACCTGCGCCGCCCGCGACTCGTCGGTGATCCGCACCCAGCCGGACTGCACGAACAGCTTGAGCACGCTGCTGCCCAATGCGCCGCCAAGGTGCGGACGGCGTTCATCCACTTCGCTGCAACAACTGCACAGGCTGCACACCCGGCCATCGCGCAACGCCAGGGCATCGATGAAAATGCCGAGGCTGGCGAACGCCTCCCTTCCCGTGAGGGTGATATCCAGTTGCTGCTCGGTCTGCTGCAGCCACTGGGCATCCAGCAGGCGTTGAAGCAGGTCTGCCGCCACCTCGCCGCCCAGATGATCGCGACACAAACGCGCCTTGCGCATCGCCAATGGCACGCCGATCGTGGGCTCCCGCCTGGCCAGCAGCGGCTCGACATCGCGTATCGCCACGCTGGCCAGGGCCTCGACCGCAGTGCCGATTTCAGGGGCGGCCAGGCGGAAATAGCGCTTGCGTCCACGGGCTTCGCGCTTGAGCAGCCCGCTGGCCGACAGCCGGGCCAGGTGCGCACAGGCCGACGAGGGCGTCAGGCCGGCCAACATGGCCAATTCCTCCGATGGACGCGCCATTCCATCGATCAGCGCCCAGAGCATGGCACTGCGTTTCGGGTCAGCCATCAAACTGGCGACCTGGCTGATACTGGCTATCGGTTGCATGTCTCCACTCCCTGCGTGATTGTCATTGGCGAGATAGCGTTTCCCCCCATTCCCGGGCAGACCGAAGTTGAACGGTGGCCTGCACCGGGAAGTTACTCCCGGTTTTCTTTAGTAAAGAGTTGGTGCCGAACAGCACATCCAGCGCTATTTCAGCCGAGGAAACATTATCTTGATGGCGGCAATTGCCCGGCTCAGTATAAGCATGCTTACTTCCGATAATCGTCGCTGTTTTACGACAGATCGGCGAAGGTTTACCGACCCATGAAACCTGCCGGGGCGGGCTTCATGCCCCGCACCAGCCCCTTGATATGCCCGCAAACGCCCATGGATTAACGGGTGCGCCGATAGTGCAAAACACCCCCGGCCTGGCTCGCCAAAGCAATGCACCTACATTGAAAGTAATGATGCCTTTCAAATAAATGCGCAGAGGATGTAAGACGCTGCCAATAATCAAACGCACTGCGTTTAAAGATCATCAAGCAATGTACGACAACGCTCCTTGAGCAATGCACTCAAGAGCTGTACCGGCTTGCCCAACTGGGCGCGATGGGTACACAAAAGGTTCAGGGGCGTGGACTCGCCACGGTATTGCCCCAGCAGTACCCGCAGGCGCCCGGCACGCACATCGGCGGCCACGTCCAGCCATGACTTGTAGGCGATGCCGGCCCCGGCCAGGGCCCAGCGCCGCACCACATCGGCGTCATCGCAGAACCGGTCGCCACTGACCAGCACCCCCAGCTCCTGCCCGTTCGCCTGAAAGCGCCAGTGGTCATGCACACCGCTGCCAAGCTGGTACAGCAGGCAATTGTGCTCGCTCAGTTGCGCGACGCTGCGCGGCTCGCCGTGGCGGGCCAGGTAGTCCGGCGAAGCGCAGACCACCCGGCGGTTGTCCGGACACAACGGCACCGCCACCAGGCTGGAATCCTCGGGCGTGCCGTAGCGCAGGGCGATATCCACCGGCTGGCGAAACAGATCGGCGTTGCGGTCGCCCAGCAGCAGGCGCACGTTGAGCCGCGGATGGGCCTGCTGCAATTCGTCCAGCCAGGGCAGCAGCACATTGCGACCGAAGTCGGACGGCGCCGACAGTTGCAACACCCCGGCGACCTCGTCCTGTTCCCTGGCCAGCAAGCGCCGCCCTTCATCCAGGCTCGCCAGTGCCGCCCGGGCATGGGCCAGAAAGCCCTCGCCCTCGGCGGTCAGGCGCAGGCTGCGGGTGGAGCGGGCCAGCAAGCGGCCCCCCAACTGTGCCTCCAGGCGCTTGAGTGCCGCACTGGCCACCGCCGGCGACAGGTCCAGCAGGCGGGCCGCCGCCGACAAGCTGCCATTCTCGGCGGCGCGGACAAACAATTGCAGATCATCGAAGCGCAGCACGACGGCAGCCTCCATCTTCAAAATTATTTTGAAAGTTTCTGCGGTTTTAGCGGCTTTTAACCGGAAACGAAAGGATCAATCATGGCCGCCATCCACTTCACGAGGAATCCGCCGATGAAAGCCATTGCCTATTATCAGTCGCTGCCGATCGAAGACGCCGCCGCCCTGCAAGATATCGAACTGCCAACCCCCGAACCGGGCCCGCGAGACCTGCTGGTGGAAGTCCGGGCAATCTCGGTCAACCCGGTGGATACCAAGGTCCGCCGCAACGTCCAGCCGGAACCGGGCGCAGCCAAGGTACTGGGCTGGGACGTGGCCGGCGTGGTCAAGGCAGTCGGTAGCGAAGTCAGCCTGTTCCAGCCAGGGGACAAGGTCTACTACGCCGGTTCCATCGCCCGTGCCGGCGGCAACAGCGAACTGCATGTGGTGGACGAGCGCATCGTCGGCCATATGCCGAAGTCCCTGGGCTTCGCCGAAGCCGCCGCCCTGCCGCTGACCGCGATCACCGCCTGGGAACTGCTGTTCGAGCGCCTGCAGATCGCCGAGGGCAAGGCCGACCTGGGCCAGAGCCTGCTGATCGTCGGTGCCGCCGGTGGCGTCGGTTCGATCCTCACCCAGCTGGCTCGCCAGCTCACCGGCCTGCGCGTGATCGGTACGGCGTCGCGCCCTGAAACCCAGGCCTGGGCCCGCGCGCTGGGTGCCGACCTGGTGGTCGACCATCGCCAGCCGCTGGCCGAGGCCCTGCGTGCCGAAGGCGTGGAGCACGTCACCCATGTCGCCAGCCTGACCCAGACCGACCAGCACCTCGATCAACTGGTCGAGGCCCTGGCGCCGCAAGGCAAACTGGCGCTGATCGACGATCCCAAGCAGCTCGACGTGGTCAAGCTCAAGCGCAAGAGCCTGTCGCTGCACTGGGAGTTCATGTACACCCGTTCGCTGTTCGAAACCCCGGACATGCTGGAGCAGCACAAACTGCTCAACCGGGTTGCCGAGCTGATCGACGCGGGCACGCTGAAGACCACCCTGGGTGAGCATTTCGGCACCATCAACGCCGAAAACCTGCGCCGCGCCCATCAGTTGCTGGAGAGTGGCGCGGCCAAGGGCAAGATCGTCCTCGAAGGCTTCTGACAACCCGACGTGCGGCATGACCGCCAGTCCGCGACTTGCCTCAGGTCATGCCGCGCGCGGGAAAGTCGCGCCTACAATCGGGCGACCTTTGCCAACCGGAGGTATGCCGCGATGAAAGTAGTGCTCGATGCGACAGGCAAAAAACCGGACCGCCCCTGGGAGGTCCGGCTTGACCAGCATGTAGTGAGTTTTCGCAGCGAGGCCGAGGCCAAGGCCTTCATCAATACCCTTCAGGCCCGGATCAACGCGCCCCACCCGTTGTTCAGGCATGCCGGCTGAGCTGCAGGCGGCGGGTCAGGGTTGCCGCTGTCACCGCCGCCACCCCGCACAGGGTGATGACCATGGCCATGGGCATCGCACTGCCATCATGCAACACGCCCACCAGTGCCGCCGCGCCTGCTGCGACACTGAACTGCAGGCAACCCAGCAACGCCGACGCACTCCCCGCCCGCGCACCCTGCCCGTTCATGGCGCAGGCCGAGGCGTTGGGGATGATGCAGCCGAGGCTGGCGATACAGACGAACAGCGGGATCAGCAACGGCCACAGCGCCTCGGTGTGCAGCGCGCTGACACCCAGTAGCACCACGCCCGCCGCCAGGTACAACCAGACCATCCGCGCCAGCAGGAACGCCGGGCCACGCTTGGCCAGCAGCCGCGCATTGATCTGCGCCACCAGGATGAACCCCGCAGCATTGGCACCGAACAGCCAGCCATAGTGCTCGGCCGGTACGCCGTAGAGCTTGATGAAAACGAAAGGCGAACCGGCGATATAGGCGAACATCCCGGCCATGGCGATGCCGCCGGTAACGGCGTGGCCGAGATAACGCGGATCCTTGAGCAGGCGCCAGTACTGGCCCAGCGCACCGGACAACGGTGGCCGTGGCTGATTGGCCGGCAGGCTCTCGGGCAGGCCCAGGGCGACGGCCAGGGTGCACAGCGCACTGAACAAGGTCAGGGCGATGAAGATCGACTGCCAGCCGTACAGATTGACCAGCACCCCGCCGAGCATCGGCGCGAGGATCGGCGCCAGGCCCATCACCAGCATCAACTGCGAGAAGACCTTGGCCGAGCCCACCGCATCGCATTTATCGCTGACGATGGCCCGGGACAACACCATCCCGGCGCAACCACCGAGGGCCTGGACGAAGCGCGCGGCGATCAGCGCATCGAGGCTTGGCGCGTAGGCGCAGGCCAGGGACGCCAGGGTAAACAGCACCACGCCACCCAGCAGCGGGATGCGCCGGCCGAAGCGGTCGGCGATCGGCCCATAGGCCAGCTGGCCGATGGACAGGCCGAGGAAATAGGCGGCCAGGGTGCTCTGGATATGTTTCTCGTCGGTGCCGAAGGCCAGTGCCATGGCCGGGAAGCCGGGCAGATAGAAGTCGATCGCCAACGGCCCGAACGCACTCAGGGCGCCGAGGATCAGGATGGTTCGCAGGTTCATGGGAATCCGTAGCTAGCTAAGCAAGTTGGCTAGTCTACCGGGGACCTGCTGGAAATATGTGAAAAATCACGAGGCTGTTTGCGGATCCTGTGGGAGCGGGTTCACCCGCGATTGCGATGCTGGACCCACCATGGCAATCGCGGGTGAACCCGCTCCCACAAGGCACCGGATCGACTCAGATCACCCGCGCTTCGTAACCCTCATCCCGGATCAACCCGAGAATCTGCTCGGTCGGCAGTTCACTCTTCACCGACACCTGCTTCTGCGCCAGATCCACCTTGACCTCCGCCGCCGCATCCTCGCGCTGCACCGCGTTGGTCACCGCCTTGACGCAGTGGCCGCAGGTCATCCCTTCCACGTTGAATACTTGCATCGTTGCTGACTCCTGGTTGGATTTGTCCGCAGTCTCAAGCTTGCCACCGGGGCAAGGTCAAGTTTGCCGTGATGCTGCCGGGCTGGAAATCCTTGCCCGGGTCGGCCAAGCTGCGTGCTTGTCGATTTATCAGCAGGAGTTTCAGCCATGGGCAAGGCAGCACTCGGCCTTCTCGGTCTGCTCGGTATGTTCAGCCAGATCCCCCTGGCCAGCGCCGCAGGCCCGTCGGATTACAGCGTGGTGATCATTTCCCGCGAACGCCTCGAAGTGGCGACCAACTGCGAGATCGGAATCTACCTCAACGACCAGCTCTCCGGCCGCCTGTTCCAGGAACAATCCACCTCCTTCAACCTGCCAGCCGGTGACGTCGACGTGCGCTTGCGCCTGCTGCCGGGGCAAGCCCCAGGCTGCCTCAACGGCATCGAGAACCAGCGCTCCCAGCGTCTCAACCTGAAGGCCGGGCAGATCAATAAATACCGTATCGCCATGAGCCACACTGGCCTCTACCTGAAGCAGGCCGACCTGGGCTATTGACCTTGCCAGCGTGGCAAGGTTGATGCTGGAGGCCAGTCCACGGAGGAGAGCCCCATGCCCGAGTCAATCACCTTCGACCTGCCGATCGCCGGCATGACCTGCGCCAGTTGCGCCGGTCGGGTCGAACGGGCGCTGCGCAAAGTCGCCGGCGCCGAGCAGGTCAATGTCAATCTCGCCACCGAGCAGGCCCGCGTCCAGGCGCCGGCCGACCGCTTGCCAGCCCTGGTCGAAGCGGTCAATCAGGCTGGCTACAGCGTGCCCACCCAGTCCATCGAACTAAATATCGGCGGCATGACCTGCGCCTCCTGCGCCGGCCGCGTCGAGCGGGCCTTGAAAAAGGTTCCCGGCGTGCAATCGGTCAGCGTCAACCTCGCCAGCGAACGCGCCCATATCGAACTGCTCGACCACCTCGACAGCACCACGCTGATCGCCGCCGTCGAGCGTGCCGGCTACAGCGCCAGCCTGCCTCAAGACAGCGCCCAGACCCGCGACGACGGCGAACGCCGACTGCGCAACGAGCGTTGGGCCGTGGCCCTGGCGCTGCTGCTGGCCCTGCCGCTGGTGCTGCCGATGCTCCTGCAACCCTTCGGTGTCTCGTGGATGTTGCCGGCCTGGGCGCAGTTCGCCCTGGCTACGCCTGTGCAGTTCATTCTCGGCGCGCGCTTCTATGTCGCCGCCTTCAAGGCCGTGCGCGCCGGTGCCGGCAACATGGACCTGCTGGTCGCCCTCGGCACCAGCGCCGGCTATGGCCTGAGCCTCTATGAATGGTCCCAGGCCCATGCGGGCATGGCGCCGCACCTGTATTTCGAAGCCTCGGCGGTGGTGATCGCCCTGGTCCTGCTCGGCAAGTACCTGGAAAGCCGCGCCAAGCGCCAGACCGCCAGTGCCATCCGCGCCCTCGAAGCCTTGCGTCCGGAGCGGGCGTTGCAGGTGGTGGACGGGGTCGAGCGCGATGTGCCGATCAGCGCCCTGCGCCTCAACGACCTGGTGCTGGTCAAGCCAGGCGAGCGCTTTCCGGTGGATGGCGAAGTGGTCGAAGGCCAAAGCCATGCCGACGAAGCCTTGATCAGCGGCGAAAGCCTGCCCGTGCCGAAACAGCCCGGCGACCGCGTCACCGGCGGCGCCATCAACGGCGAAGGCCGCCTGCTGGTGCGGACCCTGGCGCTGGGCACGGAAACCGTGCTGGCACGGATCATCCGCCTGGTGGAAGACGCCCAGGCGGCCAAGGCACCGATCCAGAAGCTGGTGGACCGGGTCAGCCAGGTGTTTGTCCCCACCGTGCTGGTCCTGGCCCTGCTGACCCTGACCGGCTGGTGGCTGGCCGGCGCCTCGCTGGAAGTGGCCCTGATCAATGCCGTGGCCGTGCTGGTGATCGCCTGCCCGTGCGCCCTCGGCCTGGCCACCCCCACCGCAATCATGGCCGGCACCGGCGTGGCCGCGCGCCACGGCATCCTGATCAAGGACGCCGAAGCCCTGGAGCGGGCCCATGCGGTCAACCGCGTGGTGTTCGACAAGACCGGCACCCTGACCTCCGGCAGCCCGCGCATCGTCCACCAGCACGCCGTGGACGGCGACGACGCGCAATTGCTGCAACTGGCCGGCGCCCTGCAGCGCGGCAGCGAACACCCGCTGGCCAAGGCCGTGCTCGATGCCTGCGCGGAACGTGGCCTGAACGTAGCGGATATCCAGGACAGCCAATCCCTGACCGGACGCGGCATCGCCGGCCACCTCGACGGCCGCGACCTGGCCCTGGGCAATCGCCGCCTGCTCGACGAAAGCGGCCTGCAACCCGACGACCTGGCCAGCGATGCCCAGGCCTGGGAGGCCGAGGGCCGCACCCTGTCCTGGCTGATCGAGCGCAGCCCGCAGGCCCGCGTGCTGGGTCTGTTCGCCTTCGGCGACAGCCTCAAGCCCGGTGCCGAACAGGCGGTCAAGCAACTGGCCGCGGAAAACATCAGCAGCCATCTGCTGACCGGCGACAACCGCGGCAGCGCCGCCGTGGTGGCCACGGCCCTGGGTATCGAGGATGTGCACGCCGAGGTGCTGCCGGCGGACAAGGCGGCGGAAGTGGCGTCGCTGAAAAAATCCGGCGTGGTGGCGATGGTCGGCGACGGCATCAACGACGCCCCGGCCCTGGCCGCTGCCGATATCGGCATCGCCATGGGCGGCGGCACCGACGTGGCCATGCAGGCTGCCGGCATCACCCTGATGCGCGGCGATCCGCGCCTGGTCCCGGCGGCCCTGGAGATCAGCCGCAAGACCTACGCGAAAATCCGCCAGAACCTGTTCTGGGCCTTCATCTACAACCTGATCGGCATTCCCCTGGCTGCCTTCGGCCTGCTCAACCCGGTCCTCGCCGGCGCGGCCATGGCCCTGTCCAGCGTCAGCGTGGTGAGCAACGCGCTGTTGTTGAAAACCTGGAAACCGGAAACCCCTACGGAGGAACACAAGGCATGAACATCGGTCAGGCAGCCAGGCGCACTGGCCTGAGCGCGAAGATGATCCGTTACTACGAGTCCATCGGCCTGCTCAAACCCGCCTCGCGCAGCGACAGCGGCTATCGCCTCTACGGCCAGGACGACCTGCACAGCCTGACCTTCATCAAGCGCTCGCGGGACCTGGGATTCTCGCTGGAAGAAGTGGCGAAGCTGCTGACCCTGTGGCAGGACCGCCAGCGCGCCAGCGCCGACGTCAAGGCGCTGGCCAATGAGCACATCGCCGACCTGAACCGGCGCATCGAGGAGTTGGTCAGCCTGCGCGACACCCTCAGCGAACTGGTCGCCCACTGCCACGGCGACGACCGCCCCGACTGCCCGATCCTCAAGGACCTGGCGGCCGGCTGCTGTCACTGAACAACAGATTGATGCTGCCTCCAAATGCCTCATCGCCGGCAAGCCGGCTCCCACAGGTACTGCACAAGTCTCAAGGTCTGTGCCGCCCCTGTGGGAGCTGGCTTGCCAGCGATGAGGGCTTCACTGCGCCCACGGCGGCGGCGGTTCCTCGCCCTTCACCGGCCCGCGCTCGGCCTCTTCGCGGCCAGCCCGGCGCCGGGCATCCTCGAACTTCGCCGCCTCGATCTCGCGCATCACCCCGCCCACATCGGCGGTGTGCTCGTCATCCTGCCAGTCCCCGCTCAGCACGCTGTCCGGCAGCAGCTTGCCCTCCTCGTACAACGCCCACATCTCCTTGGCATAGCGGGTCTGCTTGAGCTCGGGAGCGAAGCGGCCGAAGTAGTGGGCCATGTTCGCCACATCCCGTTCGAGCATCTTGAAGGCATGGTTGTTGGCCGCCGCGTCCACCGCCTGGGGCAGGTCGATGATCACCGGGCCCTCCGGCCCGAGCAGCACGTTGAATTCGGAAAGGTCGCCATGGACCAGGCCGGCGCAAAGCATCAGCACGATCTGGCGAATGATGAAGGCGTGGTACTCGCGGGCCTGGTCGGCCTCCAGATGGACATCGTTAAGCCGTGGCGCAGCCTGGCCGTCTTCGTCGGTGACCAGCTCCATCAACAGCACGCCATCGAGAAAATCGTAGGGCTTGGGCACCCGTACCCCGGCGCTGGCGAGACGGAACAGCGCCGCCACTTCGGCGTTCTGCCACGCTTCCTCGGCTTCCTTGCGCCCGTACTTCGAGCCCTTGGCCATGGCCCGCGCCTGGCGGCTGTTGCGCACCTTGCGCCCTTCCTGGTACTCGGCGGCCTGGCGGAAGCTGCGTTTGTCGGCTTCCTTGTAGACCTTGGCGCAGCGCAGCTGGCGACCGCAACGCACCACGTAGACCGCTGCTTCCTTGCCGCTCATCAGCGGGCGCAGCACTTCATCGACCATACCGTCTTCGATCAGCGGTTCTATCCGTTTGGGAGTCTTCATCGGCTTTTGTTCTTGCTCCTTTGTGCCACTGAAATGGAGGTGCCTCGTTCAGGCGAGGCGCACACGATAGCTCAAGCGCCCTGCCGGAGATGGTCTCGGATCAAAGGCGGGATAGTTTCAATTTACGTCAGCTCAGTCCCGGAACAGTTCCCCGGGAGTGGCACCAAACAGCCCCTTGAAGGCGGCAATGTACGCCGAAGTGGAATCGTAACCGCATCCCAGCGCCGCCTGTGTGACGCTCTGGCCCTGCTCCAGGGCCTCCAGCGAGGACAACAGGCGCATGCGCTGGCGCCACGCGCGGAAATTCAGGCCGGTCTCGCGCTGGAACAGGCGCATCAGGGTCTTTTCCGAACGGCCCAGTTGCTGTGCCCAGTGCTCCAGGCCGAGGTTGTGATCGGGGTTTTCCAGCAGCCTGTCGCACACCTGGCGCAGGCCCGGGTGTTGCGGCAAGGGCAGGGAGAATTCCACTTCCGGCAAGGTACGCAATTGATCGAGCAAAACCCGGACCAGATGCGCCTCGTCGCTCTCGCCCTCCGGGTACTCCACCGGATACTGGCAAAACTGCTTGATCAACTCGCGGGCCAGCGGCGTCACCTCCAGCACCCGACAATGTGCTGGCGCCCAGGCCGAATCGCTGCGGCGAATATAGAGGCTGCGCATCTCGGCGCGGGTCGAGGCGGTCACCTCATGCTCGACCCCGGCCGGCACCCACACGCCCCACTGCGGCGGCGCAAAGTAGCTGCCCTCGGCGGTGGATACGCCAAGCACCCCGCTGATAGCGTAGGAAAACTGCACCCAGTCATGCCGGTGCCGGGTCGTCCACGAGCCGGCGCCCAGGCTTTCCGCGCGCGCATACAGCGGCCTCGGCAGCACGGTGATATCGGGAATCCGACGGGGTGAGGTGTTTTGTCCGTTGATCGGCATCGCTTGGCCTTATGTCGCAAGACGGAAACTGCCTTGCAGGTTAACGCCGCCAGCAATTATTACAAGATGATTCGAGACTCCACCCATGCAAGCATGGGTATCTACACAATTCTCTCAAGCTTGACGCGCACCCTGTGGGAGCTGGCATTGCCAGCGATAGGGCCTGAAAGAACAACCCAACCAGCAAGATCGATGTCGATGCTGTGCGCCTCATCGCCGGCAATGCCGGCTCCCACAGGGTTCAGGGCCAGTCGCATGATCTGGGCCAGTCAACGCTCGATGATCGCCGTCACCCCCTGTCCACCTGCGGCGCAGATCGAAATCAGGCCGCGCCCTTGACCCGCCCGGTCGAGCAGCTTGGCCATATTGGCCAGAACCCGCCCGCCGGTCGCGGCGAAGGGATGACCGGCGGCCAGCGAGCTGCCCTTCACGTTCAGCTTCGAACGGTCGATGCTGCCCAGCGGCTGCTCCAGACCGAGGCGCTCGCGACAGTACTCGGGGTCTTCCCAGGCCTTCAAGGTGCACAGCACCTGCGCGGCGAAGGCTTCGTGGATTTCGTAGTAGTCGAAGTCCTGCAGGCTCAGGCCATGGCGTGCGAGCAGGCGCGGTACGGCATAGACCGGCGCCATCAGCAGGCCTTCGTGGCCTTTGACGAAATCCACCGCAGCGGTCTCGCCATCCAGCAGATAGGCCAGCACCGGCAGACCGCGCTCCTTCGCCCACTCCTCGCTGGCCAGCAGCACCACCGACGCGCCATCGGTCAGCGGCGTGGAGTTGCCGGGGGTCAGGGTGCCGTTGCCATTGCGCTCGAACACCGGCTTGAGGGACGCGAGCTTTTCCAGGGTCAGGTCGGGGCGCAGGTTGTTGTCACGGGTCAGGCCCTGGAACGGGGTGAGCAAATCATCCTGCCAGCCCTCGTTGAAGGCCGCCGCCAGGTGCTGGTGGCTGAGCAGAGCGAGGGCGTCCTGATCTTCCCGGGCGATGCCCCAGTGCTGCGCCATCAGCTCGCAATGCTGGCCCATGGACAAGCCAGTGCGCGGCTCGCCGTTGCGCGGGAACTCCGGCTTGAGGTGCCAGGGGCGCAGCTTGAGCAGGGCCTTGAGCTTGTCGCCGGTGGTCTTGCCGCGATTGGCCTCCAGCAGCACCCGGCGCAGCCCCTCATTAACCGCGATGGGCGCATCCGAGGTGGTATCGACGCCGCCGGCGATACCGCAGTCGATCTGCCCGAGGGCGATCTTGTTGGCCACCAGCAGCGCCGCCTCCAGACCGGTGCCGCAGGCCAGCTGGATGTCGTAGGCCGGCGTCTGCGGCGACAACCGCGAGCCGAGCACGCACTCACGGGTCAGATTGAGATCGCGGGAATGCTTGAGCACCGCCCCCGCCACCACCTCGCCCAGGCGCTGGCCATGCAGGCCGAAGCGCTCGATCAGCCCTTCCAGGGCGGCGGTCAGCATCACCTGGTTGCTGGCCGTGGCATAGGCGCCATTGGAGCGGGCGAAAGGGATTCGATTGCCGCCGATGATCGCGACCCGACGCAAAGCTCGCATACAAGACATTCCTTTTTCCCGAAATAGACGCATAGAGCGTAGGAGTTTTTTCCCGGTTCGAACGACCAACGGCCGATCATGGTCCACACTCTGATGCTTATTTCAGGGAGACGTGCCATGACCGACCGCTATATCAACTTCGCCAACTCCGACCTTGGCCGGCGTCTGGTAGGCGCTGTCGGCCTGCCGGCACCAGCCCGCCTGGAGCGCTGGGAAGCTGGCCGGCTGCGGCCCGTGGAGGGGGCGCTGCTGCTCGGCGGCGGGCCGCTGGCAGTGAAGGTGGCGGAATTCGGCCAGCGCCTGACCGGCGAGCTGTTCAGTTTCGCCGACGAGTCCCTCGGCCTGCCGACCTGGGTCGCCGGGCTGGGCAGCAAGCTCAAGGCGGTGGTCTTCGATGCCAGCCACCTGAGCGACATCGACCAGCTCAAGCAACTGCGCGAGTTCTTCCAGCCATTGCTGCGCAGCCTGGACCGCAGCGCCCATGTGGTGGTTCTCGGACGACCGCCGGAGCAACTCGACGATGTCCTGGCCCGGGTCGCCCAGCGCGCCCTGGAAGGCTTCGCCCGCTCCCTGGCCAAGGAACTGCGCAACGGCGGCACCCTGCAACTGCTCTACGTGGCGCGGGATGCCGAGGACCAGCTTGAGGGCGCGCTGCGTTTCTTCCTCTCGCCGAAAAGCGCCTTTATCAGCGGCCAGGCCCTGCGCCTGGAAGCCTGCGCCAGCCAGGTGCAGGACTGGACCCGCCCCTTGGCCGGGCGCAAGGCACTGGTTACCGGCGCGGCACGTGGTATCGGCGCGTCCATCGCCGAGACTCTGGCCCGGGATGGCGCCGACGTGGTCCTGCTCGACGTGCCCCAGGCCGCCGATGACCTCAAGGCCCTGGCCGAGCGCCTCGGCGGCCGCGCCCTGGACCTCGACATCTGCGCCAGCGATGCCCCGGCCCGGCTACTCGAAGGCCTGCCGGACGGCATCGACATCGTCGTGCACAACGCCGGCATCACCCGCGACAAGACCCTCGCCAACATGACCCCGGAATACTGGGACTCGGTCATGGCGGTCAACCTCAAGGCCCCGGCCGTGCTGACCCAGGCCCTGATCGATGGCGGCGCCCTGCGCGATGACGGGCGCATCGTGGTCATGGCCTCGATCAGCGGCATTGCCGGCAACCGCGGCCAATCCAACTACGCCGCGAGCAAGGCCGGGTTGATCGGCCTGGCCCAGGCCTGGGCGCCGCTGCTGGCCGAGCGCGGCATCAGCATCAATGCCGTGGCCCCCGGCTTTATCGAAACCCGCATGACCGCGGCCATCCCCTTCACCCTGCGCGAAGCCGGGCGGCGCATGAGCTCGCTGGGCCAGGGCGGCCTGCCCCAGGACGTCGCCGAAGCGGTGGCCTGGCTGGCCCAGCCGGGCAGCGGCGCGGTCAGTGGCCAGGTGCTGCGCGTCTGCGGCCAGGCCGTGATGGGGGCCTGACCATGACCCAGACCTGGCACGACCTCGGCTCCACCGCCGGCCTTGGCGGGCTGTACCTGAAGGCGGCGAGCAAACGCAAGATCAGCGGCGACAGCCTGCCCCGCTACGGGCTGCGGTGTGGGATCAATGTCGACGAGGGCAACCTCGCCGCCTATCGCAAGCTCTGCCTGTTCGTGAACGACGGGCGCCTGCCGCCGACTTATCCCCATGTGATGGCGTTCGCCCTGCAGATGCAGTTGCTCACTGCCAAGGACTTTCCCGCGCCGTTGCTCGGCATGGTCCACCTGAGCAACCGGATTCGCGTGCTGCGGCCGCTGGGTGGGGTCTCGCGGCTGCGCTTCTCGGTGTCTGTGGATAACCTCCAGCCCCATGAAAAGGGCGCCACCATTGATATGCGCACCGATGCCGAGGACAGCATCGGGCTGATCTGGTCGGAAACCAGCCGCATGCTGTGTCGTGGGATGAAGGTGGAAGGCGAGGCTCCGGAAGTGGAGACAGCCGAGCCCCTGGAGATGAGCGAGCTGACCCGCTGGTATGCCGACAGCGATATCGGCCGGCGTTACGCCCGGGTGTGCGGCGACTACAACCCGATCCACCTCAGTGCCGCCAGCGCCAAGCTGTTCGGCTTCCCCCAGGCCATCGCCCATGGCATGTGGAGCAAGGCCGTGGCCCTGGCGCACCTGCGCGGGCACTTGCCACGCAGTGGCTATGAGGTGGCGGTGGACTTTCACAAGCCGGTGCGCTTGCCCAGCGAGGTGATCCTGGATGGCAGTGAGGCGGCGGCGAATGGGCAGTTTCGCTTGAGTGGGCATGCTGGGCTGGTACACATGACCGGAATCTGGCAGCCAGCCTGAGCGGGTCTAACGGCTGGCTGGTGACCCTGTGGGAGCGGGTTTACCCGCGATTACGATAGTGAATGCACCGCCTCCATCGCGGGTAAACCCGCTCCCACAGGGTCACCGGCCAGCCACAACCGAGAGCTTATGACTGCTGCCAGCTCTGCTGCTCCATACCCTCAAGCAAGGCATCGACCAGTCCCTTGGCGGCTTCCACCGCATGCATGGTCAACCACGGAAAGCTGCTACCCGCCTCCGGCACCACCGACTGCTGGGCCGAGTCATACGCACAACGCAGGAACATCGAGGCATGCACCAGGGCACTGTGTGGATCGATCCCGGCATTGACCGAGAACAGGGGCGGATGGCTGCCGGGACAGTCACCGAAAGAGCGGGAACAGGTTGGTGCGAGGGGTGGATCGGGGACGATTTTCTTCATTTGGCTTTCCTTTTCAGTTTTTCAACCAAAGCCGACACCCGTTTGTTTCCACACAAAAGGGTGGCGGCTGTACGCGGGGTGGAAAACCGAGTGAAAAGGTAAACCCGGCAGGCCCGAAAGCCTCCCGCGCACAGCTGCCATAGCAGATCTTTTCACCAGCTCAGGTTTCCACACCCGGTCGCCAGTCATCAGCGACCGCGAAAGCCTAGAAGGAGTGGTTTCCATGAGCAAGGAAGCCAAGACCGACAGATCGCGTAGGTTACGTCCTAGGATTTTCAGGTTCCAGAAACTTTGTGTTTAAGCATGCTGTTTCATGCCCGCCGCAGAGCGCTTAGGGCCGAAGCACTAAATGGGTGGCGGCGGTGTGAAGGGTGGAAAACCGGGTGAGCAGAGAACCCGGCAGACCCGAGGGTCTCCTGCACACAGCCGCCATTAAGAAGAGGCCGAACAGGTTAAGGACCGGAGCCCTCGTACTCCAGAAGTTATGTGTTAAAGCATGCGGCCTCATCGCCGGCAACGCCGGCTCCCACTGAGTACCAGGCTGTCCACAAAGCCGAAGCACGACACAAAACCCCGTGGGAGCTGGCGTTGCCAGCGATTGGCCCGACCAGACGCCACCAGTCCCCTTGCCAGCCCACCACTTCCCCCTGAAGCTATACCGCCTCAGGAGACCCGAAATGAATCTGCAAGAACTCACCCAACGCCTGCACACCATCCGCGACAACAACGATTGGCGCGGTTTCCATAGCCCGAAGAACCTGGCCATGGCCGCCAGCGTGGAGATGGCCGAGCTGGTGGAGATCTTCCAGTGGCTGAGCGAAGACCAGTCGCGCCAGCTGCCCGCCGATCAGTTGGCACACGCCGGCCAGGAAGTGGGCGATATCGTGCTGTATCTGCTTCTGCTGTGCAGCGAACTCGGCCTGGACATGGAACAGGTCGTCCGGGCCAAGCTGGCCGATAGCGAGAGGCGCTTCGCCAAATGAACGACCGCCATTTCGATGCCCTGGCGACCCGCTTCGCCGAGAAGATCTACGGCGGCGCCAAGGGCGCGATCCGCCTGGCCGTGCTTCAGGCCGACCTCGCCGAAGTCCTGCCGGACCGCCCGCTGCGCATCCTCGATATCGGCGCCGGCCTCGGCCATATGGCCCTGTGGCTGGCCGAACGCGGTCACCAACTGACCCTGGCCGAACCGGCGGCACCGATGCTCGACGGCGCCCGCGAACGCTTCGCCGCTGCCAACCAGCACGCCACCTTCATCCAGGCGCCCTGGCAGGACCTGCTCGGCGAACTGACCGAGCCCTACGACCTGGTGCTGTGCCACGCGGTGCTGGAATGGCTGGCCGAACCCGAGTCGATCCTGCCGGTGCTGCATCAACTGACCCGCGCCGACGGCCTGCTGTCCCTGGCCTTCTACAACCGCGATGCGCTGGTCTACCGCAACCTGCTCAAGGGCCATTTCCGCAAGATGCGGCGCAATACCCTGGCCGGCGAAAAGCAGAGCCTGACCCCGCAGAAACCCCTTGATCCACGCGAACTCAAGGCGCAACTTGAAGGTCTATGGCAGGTAGAAGCCGAGAGTGGCGTGCGGGTCTTCCACGACTACATGCCCACCGAGTTCCAGGCCCGCGCCGAACTCCTCGACCTGCTGGAAATGGAACTGGCCCACCGTCGCCACCCGGCCTTCGCCGGCCTTGGCCGCTATCTGCACTGGATCTGCCGTCCCCGTTAGGGAGAGCCGCATGCCGTACCGTGTCGTTCTTGCCACTGCCTGCCTGACCCTGGCCGCCTGCCAGGGCAGCAACCCCTATGTCGCCAGCTCCAATCCCCTGCCACCAGCACCGCCGCAGGCAGCCACCACCTTCGACCGCAGCGCCTACCCGGCCCCAGCCCGCGACTACGGACGCTACCGCAACTGGAGCTGGCGCAACGGCCAGTTGCCGGCCGGCAGCGCGTCGGCCGATCCGGCGCAACTGGCCGAGGCAGTCAGCAATGCCCTCGACCAGCGCGGCCTGCGCCCGGCGCGGGAGGCCCGCGGCGATCTGCTGGTCAGCGCCGATATGCGCCTGGAGCGCCGCCTGCGCCAGTACCGCGACGATGACTATTACCCCTACGGCGGCTACGGCGGCATGGGCTACCGCCACGGCTATTACGGCAACAGCTATGGGGTCTACGGCAGCGTGCCGGTGGTCCGTACCTACGAGGTCGAAGTGCTGGTGGTACGCGTCGATCTGTTCGATGCCGGCAGCGGCCAGCCGGTCTGGAGCGCCAGTGCCGAGACCGACAGCCGGGGCTCCCTGGCCGATCGCGCCGACGCCCTGCGCAAGGCCGTCGACAAAGCCATGAGCGGCTATCCTCCCAGCTAGTCCCTTGGAGAATCATCATGTTCCGACGTCTCGCCTTACTGTCCTTGCTGGCACTGCTTGCAGCCTGCCAGAGCAACAACGTCACCCAGGACTTCGACGCCAGCCGCGACTTCGCCGGCTACCGCAGCTGGACCTGGCAGGAGCCGGCGCTGCAGTACCGCCCGGACGACCCGCGGATCAAGAGCGACCTCACCGAACAGCGCATCCGCCAGGCCGTCAGCGGACAACTTGACCAACGTGGCCTGCGCCCGGCCCAGGCCGGCAGCCGCGGCGACCTCAACGTGCAGACCTACCTGATCGTGGAAAACCGTCACCAGCAGATCACCACCCAGTATGGTGGCGGCTGGGGTGGCTACTACGGCGGCTACTGGGGCGGCCCGTCCTTCGCCGAGACCCGCACCGTCGAATACAAGGTGGCGACCATCCAGGTCGACCTGTTCGATGGCCGCGACGGCAAGCTGGTCTGGCGCGGCAGTGCCGAGCAGGTAATGAACCACTACCCGCCGACGCCTGAAGAGCGCAACACGGCGATCCAGAAAACCGTCGCCCAGGTGCTGGCCAACTACCCGCCACGCTAGATGGATTGTGCCGGGCCCCTGTGGGAGCGGGTTTACCCGCGATAACGATGGCGAATTCACTATCGCAATCGCGGGTGAACCCGCTCCCACAAGCCAGTACAGGCGACTGGCCATGTTCTTGACTACACTCCTTGAACGCACGCGACGTGCACGGCATGTGCCGGCAAAGGAGTGCTCGTGTCTCCCCGATTCGCGAAACGCCAGCGCGGCGCCATTGGTCTGGTAGCGGTGCTGACCCTGGCCATGGCCCTGGTCTTCGGCCTGCTTGCGGTGGATGGCGGGCGGCTGTACATGGAAAAACGCAAGTTGCAGCGGGTGGTCGATATGGCCGCCCTGGAAGCCGCCGGACAAAGCGCGACCTGCAACGGCATCGGCCCGCAGGCGGCGGCACTCGCCATCGTCAGCGCCAACCGCAACGGCTTCAGCGTCGGCAACGGCCGGACCCTGGCCACCAGTTGCGGCAGCGTGACCACCGGCGCCGCCAGCCGGCGCAGCTTCAGCGCCAACCCGGCCATCGCCCAGGCCATCCAGGTGGTGGCAACCAACAATGTGCCCACCAGCTTCGCCGCCGGCATTCGCAGCCTGGTGGCCGGCCAGGCGATCCCCGCCACCACCACACTGCAGGCCCAGGCCGTGGCCGCCGCGCCACTGCCGCCACGGGCCATGCTGCGCCTGCGCTCGACCCTGGCGACCATGGATTCGAGCAAATCGGCCCTGCTCAACGCCTTGATCGATCCCCTCGGCGGCCGGGTCACCCTGGACGCAGTGGGCTGGCAAGGCATCGCCAACACCAATATCGACCTGCTCGACTTCCTCGACCAACTGGCCATCGACGTCAACGTCGGCGCCGGCCAGTACGACCAGTTGCTGAGCAAGAACCTGCGCGCCACCGACCTGATCCGCGCCGCCGCCACGGTGCTCTCGCGCAGCGGCGCGGCGGCAAGCGTGGTGACCAACCTGGGCACGGTGGTGGCAGGTGCCGACAACAGCACGCTGATCCAGCTGGGCGACATCCTCGACCTGAAGAACGGTACCTCCACCGCCGGGCTCGATGCCACGCTCAACGCCATCGACCTGGTCCAGGCCGCGGTGATGCTGGCGGCGAAAAACAGCGCGGCGATCGCGCAGATCCCGCTGAACCTGCTCGGCCTGGTGACCGGCACGATCAAGGTCAAGGTAATCGAGCCGGAGCAGCTATCGGCCATCGGCAACCCGGCCACCGACGTGATCGAAGTGCACACCGCGCAGGTGCGCGTGCTGGCCTCCCTCAACCTGCCGGTGCTCGGCTCCATCGCCGGGCTGACCAACGCCGTGCTCAACCTGGCCACGCCGCTGACCAACATCATCAACCCGCTGCTCAGCCTCAACCTCAACGGCACCCTGCAATCGGTCGGCTGCCTGATCCTGGTACCGTGCAAGGTCAGCGATATCCAGCTGGTACCCGACTCGCCACCGCACCTCGACATCGGCCTGGAAGTCGCCTCGGCGACCAGCCAGGTGACCAACTACAGTTGCTCGCCGAACAAGAGCCTGACCGCCAGCACAAAGTCCGCCGCTGCCTGGGTCTCCCTCGGCAAGTTCAACACGGCCAGTGATTTCTTCACCTCGGGCAACGCCGCCGTGCAGCCCATTCCGCTGATCGACTTCGGCACCAACGTGTGCACCAAGCTGACGCTGATCACCCTGGGCTGCGGCACCCGGGTGCCCTACGCCGGCGGGGGTGTGGGCATCAAGGTCGCCACGGCCGCGATCGGCTCGCCACCCGGCGCCTCACCGCTGGTCTTCAGCGGCACCAGCGCCCCGCCCAACCTCGACCAGCCACCGGTCTACCTGACCACACCCGGCGCCAGCAATGCCGTCAGCAGCCTCGGCAGCACCTTCAGCGGCATCCAGTTGCTGACCTACCAACCCCAGGGCAGCACCCCGCTCGCCCAGGTGGTGACCTCGGCCACCAGCCTGCTGAACAACGTGGTGACCATCCTCCTGCCGCAGATCACCACCCTGCTCGGGCGCATCACCGACCCGCTGATCAACTCACTGCTCAAGGTGCTCGGCATCGACCTGATGGTGGTCGATGTCGGCGCCAACCTCGATTGCAGCAACAACCGCGCTCATCTGGTGCTCTGAAGCGGCAAGGCGATCACGAAGCGCGCGCCGTGCTCAGCGTTGTCGACACTCAGGCTGCCGCCCATGCTTTCGACGATGCGATAGCTCACCGACAGCCCAAGCCCGGTTCCGACCCCGGCCGGCTTGGTGGTGAAGAAGGGCTCGAAGATGCGCTCCAGCAGACGCGGCTCGACCCCACCGCCGCTGTCTTCGACGATCAACCGCAGCCATTGCGCGTCGCACTCGCCAGTCAGCGAGATCCATAGCTGCGCCGGCTTCTTCTCCAGCAGCACATCGCGGGCATTGACCATCAGGTTGATCAGCACCTGCTCCAACTGGTCCTGATGCCCGTAGATCGACCCTTCCAGCGGGTCGCCGAGGTGGATGTCGATGCCCTTGGCCGCCATGCCGTCGGCCAGCAGCGACAGCGCGCCCTCCACCGCCAGCCAGGGCTCGAACAGCGCCCGCTCGACCTCGGAGCGACGGCCGAACACGCGCATGTGATCGACCACCTTGGAGGCTCGCACCACCTGGGCATCGATGCGCTTGAGTTTCTCCTGCAGGTACTCCACGTCCAGGTCGCCGTTTTCCATGCGCTTGAGCGCGTTGACCACGGCCATGCGCATGACATTGAGCGGCTGGTTGATCTCATGGGCCAAGCCGGTGGACATTTCGCCCAGGGTGGCCATCTTGGCGCTCTGCAGGACCAGTTGCTGGGCCCGGCGCACCTCGGTGTTGTCGCGGCCCACCGCCTGGATTTCCAGCAGCCGCCCCTGCTCGTCGAACAGCCCGCGGTCGGACCAGACCCACCAGGCATGCTGGCGTCCCGGCAGTTGCAGGCAGACTTCGTCGCTGCTCACCGGTGCCTGCGGGGTAAGCCCGGCAATGCGCTGCACAAACAGCTCACGCTGCTCCGCCGACATCCACGCGCCCAGGTTCATCCCCGGCAATTGCGCCGGCGTACATTCCAGGTAATCGGCCAGCGGCTGGTTGCCGTAGAGCAGTTCGAGGTCGGGTCGATAGCGACAGATCATCGCCGGCGAGTCCTCCACCAGCACGCGGTAGCGCTCCTCGCTCTGGCGCACGCGCTCGGCGGTCTGGGTCGCCTCGGTGACGTCGAGCCACAAGCCCACCGCCTCCACCGGCATGCCCAGGTCGTTGCGCAACAGGCGGGCTTCGTCGAGCAGCCAATGCCAGCCGCCGTCGCGGTCACGCAGGCGATAGCGACTGCGCACCTGGCCCTCGCGCAGCAGCGTGCGGGTACGCTCCAGCCACAGCGGCTGGTCGTCCGGATGCACCCAGTGCGCCGGCTGCAAGCGCTCGCCCGGCGTGCTGCGCCAGCCCAGCAAGGGTTGCAGGCTGGCGCTGAAGAATTCGGCGTGCAACGCGCCGTCTTCGTAGCGCTGGATGTAGATCACCGCCGGCGAGCTGGCGATCAGGTTATCGAGCCGCGCATGGGCAGCGCTGGCTTGCTGTTCCTGCTGCTTGATATCGCTGATATCGAGCATGAAGCCCTGCAGGCGCCGGGCGTCGCCCTGGCCGCCGATCTCGCCGCACAGGCGATACCAGCGCGGCGTATCGCCCAACAGGCGCAGGCACAGTTGCAGGCTGTCGCCCTGGCGTTGCAGGGCGGTGAAGGCCAGCAACGTCGCCTCGCGGTCGGCCGGGTGCACCTGGGCCAGCCAGTCGGCCAGGCTGATCCGCGCCGGCACGCCGAAGCTCGCTGCCAGGCCCGGCGCCAGGTGCAGGCTGGAGTCCTGCGGAGTCCACTCCCACCAGCCGGCCCCTAACAGACCCTGGACATTGTCCAGGCGCTGCTGGCTGGCCTGCAGGCGATCGCCGGCCAGGCGCGCGAGCAAGGGTTCGAGCAGGGCATCGGCCAGCAGCAGGGCCTCGTCGTCCAGGCGCGGCCCGCCACTGTCCTCGCACAACAGCCAGGCGCGGACCTCATGCTGCTGGGTGTGGGGCATCAGGTAGAAGGGTATTTCCAGGGCCTGCAAAACCGCCTGGCGGCTGCTGTGGGACAGATGCCCGGCAGGCAGGGCATTGAGCGCCAGGTTCAGCCGCCCTTCGCTCATGGGCAGGCTGTCGCCGCTATGGACCAGGCACTTCCAGCCGTGGGCACCCGGCAACAGGATGGCCGCCCAGGTCGCCCGCCAGTACCAGGCCAGGCGCTGCAACTGCTCCTCGGCTTCGTCGTTCAGGTGGGACAGACTGCAATCGCGCAGCGCGGCGGCGATCTCCCCCGCCAGCAGTTGCTGCTGACGGGCTTCGACGCCCTGGCGCTGTTGCTGGATCAGGTCGCCGATATCGAACAGTTGCAACAGCCAGCCCTCGGCCTGGGGCAGCAACCAGCCGCGGGTGTGCAGGCTGTGGCCGGCGGCGGCGCGGAAGTCCAGGTCCAGGGGATGAGCCTGCCAGTCCGCCGGCTCGCCCTCCAGGGCCAGCAGGCTCTGCGGCTGCACGTAGTCGTGCAGATGGGCCGGCATCTGCGCGGGCAGCGCCAGCGCCGTGCGCAGCGGGCCGCTCAGGCGCAGCACGCGGCCTTGCGGGTCCAGCCACAGTTGCAGGCCGACCGCCGGCGGCGCCGACGCCTCCGGCCAGTCCCGGGTTTCGCCGGCGCGGGTCCGCCAGCGCTCGAACAGCCCCGAGCCGCCGTTCAAAGCTGCAGGCTCGTCTGGGTGCCCAGGGTCGTCGGCAAGCGCGGGATCTCGCCGATGACCGGCAGGACCAGCACCGGCAGGGTCGAGGTCAGCTTGCTCTTGCTGTAGTGGACGCTGACCGTGAGCAGCCTGGTGCCACTCAGGGTCACCGTGGCGTCCGTAGCGAACTGGAAGCTCAGCGGACCGGGCAGCCAGGACAACTGCTGCTCCAGGGTCTGTCGGGCCAGGTTGGTGACGTCGGTGCCGTAACTGGCGCTGGCCGGATCCAGGGCCACGCAACGGCGTACCGCCTCGCTGCTGGCCTGGTTGAACGACTGCACCATCAGCATCGGCAGGCTGTAGCTGAGCAATCCGTAGAACACCGCGAAGAACATCAGGAACACAAGGGCGAACTCAATGGCCACCGCACCTTTTTGCCGTCCAGCAAGGCTTGCTTTCATGATCGCGTCTACCCTGACAGTGACACCTACCAGACAAATATAGAATCAATCCGACCAAGGGATGGCGTTTCGCCAATGCAAAGTCTCGTCCTGCTGTTGTGGCTTGCCCTCTGCGCTGAACAGGATGTCCGTGAACGGCAGATCGCCAACACCCTGACTCTCGGTGCAGCCGCCTTCGCCCTCGCCTACCTGCTCTTCACCGGACACACCTGGATCGGCGCCGAACCCGCCGATGCCGCCCTGGCCCTGGCCTTGGTGATGTTGTTAACCCTTCCGGGTTATATCCTTGGTCGGCTTGGCGCCGGCGACGTGAAATTGCTCGGTGCCCTGGCCCTGGCAACCGACCAGTGGTATCTGCTCGGTACTTTCATCGGTGCCGGGGTCACCGTGCTGGCCTGGCTGATCGGGCGGCGCTGGATATGGTCCTTGCTCAATCAAAAGCTTAAGAAGCGCCTTCGCGAGATGCAGGAAGAACTGTCAAAAAAACAGCCGTTCGCGCCCTTCCTGTTCAGCGGCTTTTTGCTCTCGGTTTTGTGGATCCATTAGTCGCCTGAGCCCTCTAATCCGGGTGTCACTCCTTGTAAATAATTGAAAGGAGCGACTACTTTCTAGATAGTGCCCCACCGTGACCCGGGACCGCTCCTTGGCAGCATTACAGGAAGGGCACTTCAGCATGGAGTCGCGATTCAAATGCCAACCAGCCAAGTGAAAGTGCTCGTCGTCGATGACCAGCCGTTGATCGTCGAAGAGTTGTGCGAGTTTCTCGAAAGCAGCGGTTACCGTTGCGTACCCTGCCATTCCAGCGTCAATGCCATCGAGCGCTTCAAGGCCGACCCGGGCATCGGCCTGATCGTGTGTGACCTGAACATGCCCGAGTACGACGGCATCGAGCTGGTCAAGGCGCTGAAAAGCATCGCCGGCACCGAGCGCATCTTCGAAGCCATCATGCTCACCGGCCGCGCCGACAAGCAGGACGTGATCAAGGCCCTGCGCGAAGGCTTCGCCGACTACTACCAGAAGCCGGTCGACCTCGGCGAACTGCTCGAAGGCCTGCAACGCCAGGAGAACGTGCTGCTGGCGCGGCAGAAGGACTATCAGCAACTGGGTCACCTGAACCAGAAGCTCAAGTACCTGGCGGAATCCATCGACGACCTCTACCAGGACCTCGACAAGGCCCGCACCCAGGCGCCGACCCGGGTGGAAGCCAGCGAGGAAAGCGCAGCCGACGGCGAAGCCATCCCGACCATCTTCGCCCCGCTATCGCCGCGCCAGCTCGACGTGGCCCGGCTGGTCGGCCAGGGCAAGACCAACTACCAGATCGCCTGCGAGCTGGGCATCACCGAGAACACAGTGAAGCTGTACGTCTCCCAGGTGCTGCGCCTGACCCACATGCACAACCGCACCCAACTGGCGCTGGCGCTGTCGCCCAATGGCGCGGGGATGCGGCAGAGGGTTACCGAGCACTGAGTACAGCAGGGCTGCCAAAGGCCCCATCGCTGGCAAGCCAGCTCCCACAGGTTCGGCACTGTGGGAGATTCCATGGTGGCAGGCAGATTGAAGTTGTGAGTGCTGGCCTCATCGTCGGCAAGCCGACTCCCACAGGGTTTTGGGCCGGTCACAGTATCTGTGCTCGGCGCGGTCCCTGTGGGAGCTGGCTTGCCAGCGATCAGGCCATCAAATTCGACACAGGATCACTTGGTGCCCCCTGAACTCCCGGAACTCACCTTCTCCCACTTGAAGACCTCCGGAATCTTGTAGTCATACACCTTCAACCAGCGCTCCATGGACTTGTCGTACTCCCGCGGCGTGGCCTCCTGCGGCTTGTCCGAGGCGTGCAGGCCGCGGGGCTGGAGTTGCAGCCAGGTTTCGGTGGTGAGCTGGGCCTTGGACGATGGCCCCGGTGGCATCGCGCTGGCCATCAGGGGCAGGCTGGCAAGCAGGGTCACGGTGAGGATTCGAGCCTTCATGACGAACTCCGGGGCGGCTGCGTGCCGCCAGGTTTGAGTTGCTCGGCACGGGCCTGGGCTTCGCTGAACTGCGCGGCACTCAGGCCCAGGCGGCTGACCAGGTCGGCAGCCTGCTGCCACTTGTCCTGGTACAGCAACAGGGTGACCAGATTGACCGCCGCGAGACGGTCGTCCTTCAGTTCGATGGCGGTAAGAAATTCGAAGCGCGCCTTCTCCAGATCACCCAGCTCCAGGTAGATCACCCCAAGGTCGTTGCGCACCTTTTCGTCGGTCGGCGCCAGGCGTGCGGCGCGCATCAGGTGCTGCCGGGCCTGGACCTTGTCGCCACGGTCCGCCGCCAGTTGGCCCAGGCCGTGCTCTGCCTCGGCAGCCATGCAAGTGCCGAGCAGTCCGCGATACAAGGGCTCGGCGTCGCTGCTGCCAATCAGGCGCAGCACCTTGGCCTTGCGCACGCGCACCTGGATCAGGTTGTCGGGCATTTCCTCCAGATGGGCGAGGCTGGCATGGGGACGCCCGTCGGCGAGCATTTCATCGGCCATGCTCAGGGCCAGATCCTGCGAGGAGTCCGGCTTGGGACAGGTACCCGGGCTCCCCGACAGCGCCAGCCAGGGCGCTCCATTCTGACCGGCGCAGCCGGTCAACAGCAGCGCTCCAACGATCAATCCCGCAAGCTTCATGCACCTCTCCCCTTTCAGGAACTGAAGGCCCGGGCCAGGGCGGTAAGCCCGGGACCAGCCAGAACGATCAACAGCGCCGGGAACAGGAACACCATCATGACGATGGACATCTTCCCGGACATTTTCGAAATCCTTTCCTGCAACCGGGTCAGACGCCGGTCATCGAGCAGTTGCTTGAGCGCCAGCAGCGACTTCATCGCGCCGCCACCCTGGGTCAGCAACTGCTGGAGAATCACGCAGGTATCGTTGAACTCGTCCACCGATAGCAGCTTCGCGGTCTGCTCCAGTTCCGGAGCCAGGGCCAACCCGGAATCGACCCGCACCAGGATCAGGCGCAGCTCTTCGCTCAGCACCGGCAGCAACTGCCGGCCTTCGGTACTGAGGATGCGCAGGCTTTGCTCCACCGCCAGCCCGGAGTCGAAGAGGATGCGCAGCAGCGGAATGAAGCTGGACACTTCCTCGGCGATCTGGCGCTGGCGCCGCGCCGCCGACCAGGCGAGGACACGCTTGGGCAGCAGATAGCCGATACCCAGGCCGAATATCGGCATCAGCAAGGGCGTGCGGCTGTCGGGATAGAACAGCTGCTGCACAACCACCGCGATCCCCAGCCCCAGCAGCGGTACACCCACCTGCAGCGCGGCGAACAACGAGCGCTGCCGCGAGCGGCGCCAGCCGATGCGGTCGAGCAGCATGCGGGTCTCGCCATCCAGGTTCAGCGAGCGCTGAGCCAGGGCACTGTTGCCCAGGCGCTGCAGCCAACTGTCCTCCTCCTCCTGCGGGGTCGGCTGCCCTTGCAGGCGCATGGCGATCAGGCGTTCGCGCCGGTGCTGCCGGGCCAGCACCGAGACCAGCAGCACGAAGGTGAGGAAGAACAGCACGGCACTGATCAACAAGGCCATTTCAGATACTCCGCAACATGCGCCATAGCGCGACGCAGCCCAGCACCTGGAGGATGAAGGCCGCCAGCAACATCATCTGCCCGCTGTGGTTGTTCCACATCGACAACAGGTAACCGGGGTTGACCGCCATGAAATAGCCGACCATGCAGATCGGCAGCAGGGCCAGGACCATCGCGGTCATCCGCGTTTCACCGGTCATTGCGCGCAACTGGCGGGCGCCCTGATCGCGCTCGCGGATCAGCTTGATCAGGTTTTCCAGCAGCTCGCTGGCATTGCCGCCATAGCGGTGGTTGATGCGCAGCCCCAGGGCGAACACGCGGAACTCGTCCTGGGCATACAGCTCGGCAAGATCGTGCAGCGCTTCATCGAGGCTGGCGCCCATCTGCACGTTGCGCTGCACCCGCCGCATCGCGCTTTTCAGTGGATCGGCGGACACCTCCACGGCGCCCAGCACCGCGTCGCTCAAGGTGCGTCCGGCCTTGAGGCTGCGCACCGCGTGGTCCAGCATCGTCGGCAATTGCTCGACCATCCGGCGCAACCGACGGTGATAGCGCCAGCTCATGTACAAGCGCCACAACAGCGGGCCGAGCACCGTCATCATCAGCGCCCCCGGCCAGCCCATCTGGCTGCCGGCCAGGGCGATCAGCAACAGCCAGGCCGCGCCCCAGAGCATGAAACGGTCGGCGCGGTGGTCGAAGCCGGCGCGCAGCAACAGCAACTCCAGCGAGCCGCGCACCGGTGCTTCGATGGTCACCGCCTCGGGTTGCTGGCCAAGCCTCTGCAGGGTGCGCTCCTCGGCGGACTTGCGCACGCCGTTGTAGAACAGCCCCACCGAGGCGGCCAACAGGGCCAGGCCGAACAGGCCGAGAACCACGGCGATCATGGCGCTGGCTCCGAGTGCTCGCGACGCAGTTTGTCTCCGGCCGGATTGATCGCTTCGCGCACAAAGCCGCCGCCACCGCGCCGGTCGAAACGGAACAGGGTGTTGGTGACGTAGGTGTCGTCGCGCAGACCGACCACTTCCAGCACCTCGCTGATGCAGCGGCGGCCATCGGGCAGACGGGCCAGCTGGATGACCACGTCGAGGGCCGCGCAGATCATCTGCCGCAGGGTCTTTTCCGCCACCTGGCGCCCGGTCAGGCCGACCAGGGTTTCCAGGCGCAGCAAGGCGTCCTGGGCGGTGTTGGCGTGCACGGTGCTCATCGAGCCGTCGTGGCCGGTGTTCATCGCGGTCAGTACGTCGATCACTTCGACACCGCGGATCTCGCCGAGCAGGATGCGGTCCGGACGCATGCGCAGGGCATTGCGGATCAGCTCGCTGGCCTTGATCTCGCCATGCCCCTCGGCATTCGGCGGGCGGGTTTCCAGGCGCACCACATGCGGGTGATCCAGTTGCAGTTCAGCCACGTCCTCGATGGTCACCAGGCGTTCGTGGGGGCTGATCAACTGGCTGAGGATGTTGAGCAAGGTGGTCTTGCCGGTGCCGGTACCGCCGCTGACCAGGATGTTGCAGCGCTTGCCCACGGCGGTTTCGAAGAACTCCAGGATCGCCGGATCGATGGCCCGGGTCGCCAGCAGGTCGGCGCTCTTGAGCATGTCCTTGCGGAACTTGCGGATCGACAGGCAGGGCCCGTCCAGCGCCACCGGCGGGATGATCGCGTTGACCCGGCTGCCGTCGGGCATGCGCGCGTCGACCATCGGCGACGACTCGTCCAGGCGCCGTCCCAGCGGCGCGAGGATGCGCTGCATGACCCGCTCGACATGGTGCGAATCGATAAAGCGCAGGTCGGTCTGGTGCAGCACGCCGGCGCGCTCGACAAACACGCGGAACGGGCCGTTGACCAGGATCTCGGTCACGCTGCTGTCGCGCAGCAACACCTCCAGCGGACCGAAGCCGGTGAGTTCGTCCACCAGTTCCTCGGCCATACGCTCCATTTCATAACGCGACAGCGCCAGGTGCAGGCGGGCGATGTATTCGCCGACCTGCTCGACGACGAATTGCGCCAGCGCCGGGCGCGAACCCTCCAGCAGGTTGCGTCCGGTGTCTTCGATGGCGTCGATGATGTAGCGGTGCAAGGCGCGCTTGAGCGCCTGCGGATCGGAACCGAGGTTGTGCCGGGGGCCACCGAACAGTTCGTCACTGCTCATGCTTGTGTCCCCAGAGCCTGCTTATCCAGCTGTCGGCCTTGGGCTTGATGTTTTCCGAGCGCCGCGCCAGGCGCTCGCCAAGGGTCTTGAGGGCCTGGGTCAGGTTGTCCCGCGGTGCCAGCTCGAACAGGCTCAGGCCCTGGTTGCGCGCATTCAGGCGCACCTCCGCGCTGGCCGGCAGTTCGGTCAGCACCGGCAGGGCAAAGCGTTTGCCGAGGGCTTCGGCATCCGGGATCACGCTGCGCAGGTAGCGATCGACCAGCAGCTTGGCGTGCTCCAGGTTCATGCCCTTTTCCCGCCAGGTGTTCAGCACTTCCAGATTGCGCCGGCACTCGATGACGTTCTGGTCGGTGTACCAGATCAGTTTGTCGCAGTGGCTGACAAAGGTGCGCAGCGCCTCGCAGTCGGCCTGCCCGGTGAGGTTCACCACGATGTGCTGGAAGTGCTGGCGCAGGGCGCTGAGCAGCATGTACAGCTCGGCGGCACTGGTGCGCTCCAGCGGCTCGTCGCCGGGGGCGTAGGCCAGCAGGCGCAGGCCGTTGCTTTCACGGACGAAGGCGCTGTCGATCAGGGTGCTGTCGAGACGGCGCAGATGACGCAAGGCATCGCCGAAGTGGAATGACGCTTCCAGGCCGAGCAGCGCCAGGCTGTCGCCACGGGGCAGGCCGAGGTCGAGCAGCAGGGTCTGCTGGCCGCTCTTCTGCACCACCTGGCCCATGTGCACGGTGAGCAGCGCACCATCGGAGCCGCACTGGGTGCCATAAAGCACGGTGAGGCCGCCCAGGTGCGGGTTGGTGGTGACCGGCGGCAGGCGCTTGCCCAGGCGCCGAACCAGCCCGGCCACCTCGCTGGAGCGTGAGCCGTAGGGCACGAAATCCCGCGCCCCGGCGCGCATGGCGTTGAGCACCAACTGGTTGTCCATGCCGTCGCCGAGGGCGACGATGGCCAGCATCGGCTTGGCCTCCAGCACCCCTTCGATCAGGGCGCACTGGTTGACCACATGCTCACGGTCAAGACCGACGAACAGCAGGTTGGCGAAGGTCACGTCGACCAGCGCCAGCAGTTCGTCGAGGCTGCCGCTGCCGGCACCGACCACCTGGCCCAGCGGCGTCAGCGCGGACTGCAACCATTGCAGATCGCCCTCGTTGCGGGTGATCGCCAGAAAGGTCTGGCTCAGGCTCTCGCTCATCGGGATAACCCACTCTTGCGATCGAAGTCGCCGTTTTCCAGGAAGAACAGCCGGCCCCAGCTCGGGTCGTAGGTGCGCAGGCGTTCGCCCGGCAGTTCCGGCAATTTCGCATTGGCGGCCAGTGGCCGGACCAGGTGCGGGGTCACGATCATCAGCAGCTCGGTTTCCTCACGTTGCACCGAGGACTGGCGGAAAAACGCACCGAGAATGGGGATGTCGCCAAGGCCGGGGAACTTGTCCACGGCGGAGCGATTGCTGCTGTTGATCAGGCCGCTGATGACGAAGCTTTCGCCATCGGCGAGGGCGATGCTGGTGTCGGTACGACGGACCTTGAGCGCCGGTACCGTAACGCCGGATATCTGCACGGCGTTGTTGTAGTCCAGCTCGCTGACCTCCGGGGCAACCTTCAGATTGATCCGATCACGGCTGACAATCGTCGGCGTCAGCGCAAGACGTACGCCGAACTCCTTGTATTCGATCGACAGACTGTCGCTGCCGCTGCTGGGCACCGGGATCGGGATTTCGCCGCCGGCCAGAAAGCTGGCGGTCATGCCGCTCAAGACCACCAGGCTCGGACGCGCCAGGGTGTAGGCGAAGCCGCTGTTCTCCAGGGCGTTGATCGCAACAAGGGCGCGGCTGCTACCGCCCCCCCAGACGATATTGAACGCTTCGTTCACCAAGGGAATCTGCGGCGTTGTCAGTGGCTGGTCGTTAGGAAGCTGGCGAGTGACCGGCACCTGTCCTGGCGTTACCGAAGTATTCGGCACCGTCCCGGGCGAGCCAATCAGCGAGTTGTTGGAGCCGTTGTAGAACAACCTGGCCCCAGCCTCCTTGAGCTTGGTCCGACTGACCTCGACAAAGCGGATATCCGCCTGGATCTGCATCGGCAGTTCTTCCTCCATCGACCCGGGCACCTGGATCGCGGCCATGTCCGTCGTGGCCCGTCCGCGAACGAAGACCATGGTCTGGCGCGGCGTGCTCGAACAGGCGGTCCACAGGCTCAGGCTGGTCGCGCCCTGGCCCATGGCGGTGAGCAGCACGGCGTCGGTGCCGACCGCATGCACGTCGGCGATCTTGGGGTCGCCCACCGCCGCCCGGCTGATGCTCACCGGCAGACGCACCTCCTGTTGCAGGCCCTGGTCGATCTCGAGGGTCGCGGGAATCTGCGGCAGCGCGGCACAGCCCTTGGCGGCGGCCTGCACCTGGGACAACGGCAGCAGCGCCAGCAGGGAGGCCATCAGGGTGCAGGAGCGAATCCGCAAGGAACGAGTGTTCATCGAAGGGGCATCCTTGCTGGGTCAGTGAAGGGACTCTGGCGACTGCGCGCCGCGAATGATCTCGATGCCGCGCTTCGGCGCCGGAGCGACGACCTGATGCGCAACCGGCGCCGGTGACGTCATGGCCAGCTGGTTGAAGCGGTAGAGCTGGCGGTTGGCATTCTCGACGGCATTGACGCTGGTCTTCGGATCGGCCCAGAAGCGCGCCAGCAGTTTCTCTTCGGCGCTGCGCACCGCCAGGCGCAGGCTGCCGGCCTGGGCGGCGAGGGTCAGGCGGCTGGCCAGCGCCTCGGGCACAGCAACCACCACGGTGCGTGGCAGATTGCGGCGTTTTTCTTCGCGGACCTTGGGATCGGACTCGACCGGCTCGGCGGGCAGACCGTCGCGCGCCAGGCCGATCTGCTGGCCGACGCTGAGCAGGCGCAGGGCCGGGACGATGACCTGGGCGCTGGCCAGCGGGTTGTCCTGTTCATCGCGCAGGTACACCAGAACATCGACGTAATCACCGGGCCGCAGATGGCCACCGGCACCACTGACTTCGTCCACTCCCAGGGTCAGGGCACGCTCGCCGGGCTCGATCATCCGTGCCAGCGGGCCACCGGCCTCGAAGCTGCTTTCTTCCAGCCAGGTGCCCGCCGGCAGATCGCGCCAGGGCGTGCGCCCGGCGACCTGTTCGAGGGTCTGGAAACTGCCGGCCGGCGCCACCAGCAGGCGCTCCACGGCGAGATCATCGTTGCTCAGCGGCTGGTTGGCGGGGACGTCGCGGCGCAGCACCACCACCGGTTTGCGCAGTTCGTCCTGGGCCGTATTGACCGCCAGGGTCACCGGCTGGACCGCCGGTTGCGGCGCAGGTGCGGATGGCTCGGGCTGCTTGCTCAGGACCAGGCCCCAGTAACCGGCAATGATCGCACCCAGGAGAAACAGTCCGGCAAGAATCAAGGTTATGCGACTGCTCATGTTCGGCCCCTCCCTGCCTCATCGCCGCAGCCCGTGACTTCTTGTAAACAGGCCTGAAATACACACTTGGAAGTAACTATTTCGCTATTTGACGGTAGTCCAGCTAGGACAAAACGCCATTACGCCACCGGAAAATTTTCACTGTGACCTGCGTCACGTTTTTAAAACAACGGCTTATTGGCGGCGGCTTTCCGTTATCACTTTCGGGTTAATGCTTTCTTACATTTGCTCAGGTGTTAACTCTTGACGATGCTCTGATGGCGAAGGGGAATCACGCAAAGCCCTCCGTTTCACCAGCGTTCTGGCGCAAGGAGTTACATCATGTCATTGAAGAAAATCATGCTTTCCATTCGGGAGTTCGGTCAGCGCACGGACGGCGCATCGGGTATCGAGTACGCATTGGTCGCGGCCATGGTGGCGATAGCGCTGGTGGCTTTCGTACCGACCATTTCCGCGGCGATCACCGCCATCTTCAACAACATCCTCGGTGCGCTGACGTGATCTTCACGAGCGCCCCGCCGGGGCATCACCCGATGCCCCACTGGGCCAATGCCACTGCATGACAGGACAGCGCCATGCCAGCTTCCCACCCACGCGAACAGTTGCTGCTGGTGGATGATGAAGAGGACGCGTTGCTGGAACTGGCGGAGCTGCTGGAAGGTGAAGGATTCCGTTGCCACACGGCGACATCGGTGAAGATCGCCCTCCAGCAGTTGACCCGGCATCCGGATATCGCCCTGGTCATTACCGACCTGAACATGCCGGAGGAATCCGGTATCTCCCTGATCAAGCGCCTGCGCGAGCACACCTCGCGCCAGCACCTGCCGGTGATCGTCACCACTGGCCACGCCAACCTGGATGCCGTCAGCGAACTGCGGCACCTCGAAGTGCTCGACCTGTTCCGCAAGCCCATCTACCACATCCGCCTGCTGGAAACCCTGGGCAACCTGTTTCCGCTGGATGCCCGGCACGGCAGGCGGGCAACGCAATAAAGCGGCCTCCGTGGAAGTGGTTTACCCACTCCCGCGGAGGCCTCGCTGATCTCGCAATCAACCTCACAATTGATAACTGAAACTCACGGTAAACCGCGGCCGCCGGTTGAAACTGTCGAGGGCGATATCGGACATCGGCTTGGCCACCTCCAGGGAGATGTTGTAGTACTGCGCATCGCCAAAGCGCAGGCCCAGCGCTGCCGAGGACATCTTCGAGTCCTGGATCTGCTGCTCGTTGAACCAGGTCTTCGCGGCATCGAACACGATGTAGGGCTGCAGCAACTTCACCCAAGCGCCATCGCGGCGGAAGCTGTAGTTGACCTCGTAGGCCGCGCCCCAGCCCTTGTCGCCGGAGGCCTGGTCCACCGGGTAGCCACGGCCGAAGTTCTGTCCACCGAATACCGCCCGCTCGCTGTCGGGCAGGTTGTCGTCGGTCCAGTACAGCGCGGCGGAGGCCACGCCCTGCCAACTGCCGAAGAAGCGGTCGCTCTGCACGCCGGATACGCGCAGGCGGAAGAAGTCCAGGTCGTAACCGGCATCGGTGTTGGCGCCAAAGCGATCGAAGCCCTGGTAAACACCGGCGCTGATGATCCGCAACTGGGTGTCCGTCGCCTTGCGCCAGTCGCCTTCGAAGGCCAGGGCGCGGATATCGGTGCTGGTGTTGATTTTCAGCGGGAAGCCGACGACGCGATAGTCCGTGGTGTCATCCACCGCATAGAAACGCGCCGACAGGCTGAACCACTCGTTGGGCGCGGCGATGATCGGGTGGCTGAGGCCGATGGAGTAGCGATCGTTTTCCCGGTGCTGCTTGAGATCGATACCGCCCTGCAGGCGCACCACCGCGCTGGGATCGCTGCGGTAGCGCGACGCCGACAGCGCCAGTTGCGTGCCTTCGCTGTCCAGGTACTGTGAGTAGTCGACCCGGTAGTAATGCTCCTTGTCCTCACCCGGAGGAAACAGGGCGCTGACGCTGAGCTGTTCAGCCATGGCGGTCTGCGAGTTGCTGCTGGCGCCCAGCAGCACCTGGATGTCATCGCGGCTGCTTTCGTTAAGGCTCATCGTGGTGGTGAAAGGCTTGCGCGATGCCTGGACGAAAAGCTTGCTCGCGCCGTCGGTGGTATTGGGCGGCGGTACCCTGGCCTGCACCGTGACGCCCGGGGTACGGGTCATGATCGCGGTGTAGCGATCGAAGGTCTTGCGGGTCAGTGGCCGTTCGGCCTTGAGCTTGTCCACCAGCTTGTCGAGGTAGCCGGAGACCCGGCCGATATCGCCCTGCACTTCGTAGTCGCTGACATACCCCTCGACCAGCACCACCCGCAGCAGCCCGCCGGCAAAGTCCTGGATCGGCAGGAACGCGTAGGACAGCAGGTAACCGTCCTGCTGGTAGCGCTGGGTCACGCGGCGGGTAGCTTCGATCAGTTCGCCGATGGTCGCTTCGCGGCCGATCACGTCCTTGAAGTTTTCTCCCAGTTCGCTGAGCGGGTAGACCGTACCGCCCTCGATACGCACCTTGCGCACCAGCACCCTGGTGCTCATCAACAGCGCCTCGGCTTGCGTTGGCGCGGGAGCGGGGACCTGCAACTTCGGTGCGGTCGGCCGAAATGCATCTGCCGGCAGGTTGGGTGCCGGCAGATTTCGTTCGGTATCGTTGCTGTTCAGAAAGGTTGGGAGCGGCTCGGCCTGTAGCGCGCTGACCCAGGAAAGACTCACCAGCGCGATTGCCATCGATCGCATAGGGCACTCCATCGTCCTGAAAAGTACGAGGGAACCAAGACGGTTCCCTCGTCAGACTCAAGCGTAGGTGTTGCCCGAAAAATCGTCTAACCGATGATGGCTTTTTTACTTCTTGCCGCCCAGCAGGCCGGTGCCCAACAGACCACCGCCGCTGGTGGTGGTACCGCCGGTAGCGCCGGTGACTCCACCGAGTACCCCACCCAGGATGCCGCCAGTGCTGCCCGTCGTGTTGGTAGCACCGCCGGTCACGCCGCCGAGGACGTTGCCGACCGTACCGGTTACGCCACCGACCACCCCGCCCACGGTGCTAGTAACGCCACTCAGTGCGCCGCCGCTGGTGCCGGTAGTGCCGCCAGTCACACCGCCAAGAGTGCCGGTCACGCCGCTGACCACGCCGCCCAGGGTACCGGTGACGCCACTCAGTGCGCCGCCACTGGTGCCGGTGGTACCGCCAGTCACGCCGCCCAGTACGCCGCTGACAGTGTTGGTCACCCCACCTACTACACCGCCTACCGCATCGGTCACACCACCCAGGGCGCCGGTTGCTCCGCTGGTACCGCCAGTCAGGCCGCCGACCACATTACCCACGGTGCTGGTCACGCCGCCCAGAACATCGGTCGCTCCGCTGGTACCGCCAGTCAGGCCGCTGACCACATTACCCACGGTGCTGGTCACGCCACCCAGAGCACCGCTGGTGCCGCCGGTAGCACCGGTCAGGCCACCCACCACGCCGGTCACCGCGCCGGTCACGCCACCCAGTCCACCAGAGCCGGTGGTGCCGCCAGATGTACCGGTGTTGGAACCAGGCGCCGCAGTGTTTTGCGTGATACCGCTCAGGACACCGCCCACGGTGGTGGTGAGACCACCCACGGTGCCAGGCACTCCGCTGCCGGACAGGCTATCCACCACACCACCGACAGTGCTGGTGACACCGCCGACTACGCCACCCAGGCCGGCCAAGCCACTGCCCTGGGAGTCGCCGAGCAAGGTGCCGCCAGTAGAGCCAAGGACGCCACTGGCGCCGTAGCCCGATTGGTTGACAGTACCGGAGGAGCCGGAAATAGGCGCCATACCACCCAACAGCGCGCCTACATGCTGCATCGCCGGGTTGTCGCTCTGTCCAATCGCATTGCCCAGGGAGGCCGTCAGGCCACCGACGCTACCCAGCAGGTCGTTGACCGGAGCGGCCAGCCCGGTGGTTTCACCAACTGTTTGAGTGATGCCGGCCACGGTATTCACCACTGGCACGAGCACCTCTGCCACAGGCTTGACCACAGCGGCGGTCTGGTGCGCCACGCCGTGGTCTGCCACACCATCGCCACCCGCCAGCTGGCCGCCTACGGCGACTGCGTCGCTAGCATTGGCCACGCTGATGCCGACCGTACCCAGCGGGCTTTGCCCTGCGGCTTGCCACACGCCGAGACCGACACCACCCAGCACGCCGGTGACGGTACCGACCACTCCATTTTTGTTAGTACTTGATGTGCCACTGGTAGCACCTTGGGTCAGGGTGGTACCCACCGTGCTGACCAGGCCACCGACGGTGCCGAGGACACCGCTGTCGTTGCCGGCGCCGCTCACCGCACTGCCGACGTTGTTCACGACGCTGCCGACCTGCTCGACAACACCACCCACCGGCGAGGTCAGGTTGGCCGCCGAGCCCAGGCTGGTAACCACGCCGTTGGCCAGGGCTACCACAGGAACCGCGACATTGGTTACTTGCGAGGTCACATTACCCAGGGCACCGGTGCCAGTCTGGGTGCTGAGGGTATCGCCGAGCATGGTCACCACCTGGTTGACCGTGCCGCCGACCACCGGCAGTTGCTCGATGGTGCCGCTGCCGACCAGGCCCTGGGTACCGCTGCCCAACTGAATCACGCCACCTTTGACGCTTTCCAGGGTACTGCCGATGGCGTTGTTGCCGGCGCCCAGTTGATTGAGGGTATTACCGATACTTGCCGTCGTGCTGGTGACGGTGTTGCCGGTCGAGGAAAGCACGGTGCCGACACCGGTATCACCCAGTACGGGCAAACTGGTCACGGCGGCGCCGACGCTGCTGACCGCGCTGCCTGCGGCGGCGCCGACATCGGCGATCAGGCCGCTGCTGGAGGAAGTGCCAGTACCGCCGGACGAGCCAGTGGAGCCACTGCCGGTGCTGCCAGAACCGCTGGAGCCGCCGCTGGCGACACCAGAGCTGCCCGTACCGCCACCGCCGCCGCCGCCCGAACCACCACTGCTGGCAGTGCTGCTGCCCGAGCCGGAGCCACCGCCGGTCCCGCTGTCGGTGCTGGCGGTGCTGCCATCGGTGCTGCTGGTGCTGCTGTCGGCTGCCGCACTGTCGGCGGACGCCGGGGAAGAAGAACCGTCCACAACGCTATGAGAACCACCGCCACCGCTGCTGCATCCTGCCGAGAGGCTTACAGCCATCACCAGTGCCAGTGCCGAACTTGCTTTCATCCACGCTTGAGTGTTCATGGCGACTCCATTGCTTTCGCTGCCGCTGCTTTATGTGTGCGGAGAGCTCCAGGAACGAAACCTCCGCGTCGGTGCAGCTATCTCAGTCCGGCAGGCGTGGAGTCACAATTCTGAACTTGGTATTAACCCGATATATACGTTGTTGATGGCAAAAAAAGCCCTTCAAATTCAATGACTTGAAAGGGCTCCTCGGCCTGGATGATGGCACTTCGACTTTCGCGCTATAACCATTTGACGGGTATCTGGCGCCAGACAGCCGTGTCGACGCGCCCCTTTTGCAGAGGCGCTCTATCGGTTTCAGTCGCTGACCTGGAAGGTCAGGCGGGCGGTCTGGCCGCTGGCATCGAGCACGCTCAGTTCGTATTGCCCGGCCGCGTCGAAACGGGTCTTGAGCACTTCCTGGCCAGCGGTTTCGCCCAGCGGCGCGCCATTGAGGAACCACCAGCGCTGGCCATCGCCGCCCAGCGCCGAGATATCCAGCAGCAAGGCGTCGCGGCTGGTGGCCGGACGCCTGAGCTGATCGCCCTGGCGCACACCGACGATGGACAGCGGCGGCGCGCTGGCCGGCACCTGCGGCGGGCAAGCCGGATCGATGGCCGGCAGCCGCGCTTCGCGGCGCTCCACCCGGTTCAGCCAGGGCTCCAGCGGCGCAGGCCACAGGGCGACATCCCGCGACTGGGCGCCTGGGCAACCAGCATCGACCCGCAACCCGCGCTCGTTGACCCAGACCTTTTCCAGCAGTCCGACCCCCAGCGGCTGGTCCTGCGCCAGCAAGGTCGGCGGCGTGGTGCCATCGAGGGTCCAGGCGAAGCGCTGGCGCCGACAATTGCCATCGCTGCGCGCCAACGACTGACCCAGCGGCCAGCAGATCGCGGCGACGCCGACGCTGGCCGGAACTGGCGGCACCGGGGTGCGGATACCGCGCTGACTGTCGCGGTTGCTCAGCACATCATGGACCTGGAGCATCAGCGGCGCCGCCGAGGCCAGGCCGAACTGGCCCGGCACAGGGGTACCGTCAGGCCGGCCGATCCACACGCCGATCAGGTAGCGCGGACCGACCCCGATCGACCAGGCATCGCGAAAGCCGTAGCTGGTGCCGGTCTTCCAGGCCAGTTGCGGGCGCTGTACCAGCTCTGCATGAGGATCGCGGTCCGGCCGGGCCTGGCCGCTGAGAATCCGCCGGACGATCCAGGCTGCCCCCGGCGAGAGCATGCGCCGCTCCACCAGCGGCGCCTGCGGTTGCAGGCGCAGGCCAGCGCTCATGCCATCGCGGGCGAAGGCGCTGTAGCCGGCCACCAGGTCCTCCAGGCGGCTGCCTCCGCCGCCGAGGATCAATGACAGGTTCGGTTCGGCCAGGGCCGGCAGGCTGATGGGGATGCCACCGGCGCGCAGTTGCGCGGCAAAGCGCTTGGGCCCGTAGGCTTCGAGCAATTGCACGGCCGGCAGGTTGAGCGACAGCGACAAGGCCGAGCTGGCCGCGACCGGTCCGCTGAAGCCCATGGAGAAGTTGCCGGGGCGGTAGTCGCCGTAGCGGCGCGGCACGTCCTGCAACAGCGATTCGGAATGGATCAGACCATCGTCCATGGCCATGCCGTAGAGGAACGGTTTTAGCGTCGAACCCGGCGAGCGCCAGGCGCTGATCATGTCGACATGGCCAAAGCGGCGCTCGTCGTTGAGGTCCACCGAGCCGAGATAGGCGCGCACCGCCATGGTCTGCGACTCGACCACCAGGATCGCTGCGGAGGTGCGTTCGGGCAGGCGCGCACGCCAGCCGGCGAGGAGGTCTTCGAGGCGGCGCTGCAAGCTGGCATCGAGGGTGGTGCGGATCAGCGGCGGGCTGTCCGGACGGTTCAGGCGCCGTGCCAGCAACGGGGCCAGCGCCGGCTCCTGGCGTGGGGCGAGAAGCAGGGGTTCCTCCATGGCTTCGCGGATCTGCTGTCGAGGCCAGACCTGATACTCGCCAAGACGCTGCAGGACCTTGTCCCGTGCCGCCGTGGCGCGCTGTGCATGGCGGTCCGGGCGCAGTCGGCTGGGAGCCTGGGGCAGTACCGCCAGCAGCGCCGCCTCGGCCGGGGTCAGTTGTTGCGGCGACTTGCCCAGGTAGGCCCAGCTCGCCGCCGCCACGCCTTGCAGGGTGCCGCCGAAGGGCGCGCGGTTGAGGTAGATCTCGAGGATCTCGCGCTTGGACAGGTGCCACTCCAGTTGCAGCGTGCGCCACAGTTGGCGCAGCTTGCCGGGCAAGGTCCGTTCATGGGGATCGAGCAGGCGCGCCACCTGCATCGACAGGGTGCTGCCGCCGGACAGCACCCGGCCGCCGGAGAGGTTCTGCCACGCAGCACGGCCGAGAGACAGCGGGTTGACCCCGGGATGGCTGTAGAACCAGCGGTCCTCGTAGGTCAGCAGCGCTTGCAGATACAGCGGCGAGACCTCGTCCACCGACACCGGATAACGCCACACGCCATCGGCATCGGCGAAGCGCCACAACGGCGTGCCGTCCTCGGCCAGCACCACCCGGGCCAGGTCGTCGGCGGGCAGTGGCAGCGGCCAGATCCGGTCGGCCAGCCACAGCAGCGCCACCAGGCCCAGCGCGGCCAGGGCCGCGATACTCGCCAGGCGCGCCTTGCGCCCCCGTGGCAGGGCTACGCTGAACACGAACGGGAACCGCAGCGGCCCGCAGATGGCCAAAGGCTGGGATGCAGCACCAATGCTGTGACGATCATCAGGACACGACCATGCAGGTAGAAGGCTTTTTCGAGTGGCTGGGGCAGGCGCTGGGCGCCGCAATCAAATTCGTGGTGGACCTGCTGAGCGGCCTGTTCGCCATGCTGGCCAATGCCGGAGGCAACTTCATCGACGGCCTGGCTCGCACCCTGGGGATGGATACCTCGCTGATCAGCATCCTGATCCTGCTGATCGGCTTGCTGTTGCTGTATTCGGCGGTCAGGGCGTTCATGCGGGCATCGGTGATTGCGGGGATCATCTGGGCACTGCTGGGGTTGTGGGTGTTGAGTTGGGTGGTGCGCTGAGCAAAAGCATCGCTGGCAAGCCAGCTCCCACAGGGATCGCGCCGGGCACAGATACTGTGGCTGACCCAGAATCCTGTGGGAGCCGGCGTTGCCGGCGATGAGGCCCTCAAGGGCTCAGCGGCCCTTGATCACCATCTCCCCGGCACTCGCCCCCACCGCCTGCCAATCCGGCCGGTACATCGATTCCACCTGCGGCGGCGGCACCCGGTAGCTGCCCGGGGTCACCGCCCGCGCCAGGTACAGCAGATGGGTGGTGCCATAGCCATCCAGGTTCAGTGCCGCGACATAACGGTCATCACGGTATTCCTGGTGCACCACGTTGGCGTTCTCCATCGCCTCGCGCCATTGCTTCACCGCACTGCTGGCGTTGTCCAGGCTGGCGGCGCTTTGCGCGAGGTTCTGGTTTTCCAGCTCCAGGCCCGCTGGCAACAGGTCGACTACCAAGGCATCCGGCACCCGCTCCTTGGCCTCGATCGCCAGGTGCACCAGCACCAGGTCGCCACTTTCCAGCGATTTGAGATCCAGCGCCTGGCCATTCATGCCCAGGTAGTCGCGGCGGATGGTCATGTTGTTGCCACTGGCCGGCGGCGCCTGGCGCGGGTAGCCGGACAGGGTCAGGCGTTGATACAGGGTCTGATCGCCTTCGTTGCGCAGGGTCAGCGGCGAGGCCAGCAGCGCGCCTTCCAGATGCAGGCCGGACTGCTGCGGATTCAGCTCGCGGACCTGCCCGGCGCTGTCCAGTTGCGCGCTCCAGTTGCTTTCCGGCTGCTGGGCCAGGCCACGCCCGGCGAGGAACAGCGCATTGCGCTCCTGGGTCGACAGCCACGGGCTGGCCGCCAGTTGGTCGGAGAGCTTGAACAGGCGATCCGGGATGTCCTTGCTCGCCAGCTTGTACTCGTCGAGCAGGGCGATGATCAGCGCCTGGTCACGCAGCGCACTGCCGTAATCAGCCAACCAACCCTTCTCGCGACCGGCCGCCAGACCGGCCAGCAGCGCCTGGTCGGCGCGTGGCTTGTCGCCCATGGTGTCGAGGGCGATGGCCAGTTGCACCAGCGGCAGGCCGGAACGGGCATCGGCACGTCGCTCGAACAGGCTGCGCAGCGCACCCAGCGGCGCCTGCTTGCTGCGCGACAGCACCAGCGCAGCGTAGGCCTGTACGGCAAAGCGGCTGTGCTCGGCGTTTTCGCTGTAGTTGACCTCGATCAGGTTGCGCTCCTGCACATAGCGCAGCAGGCGCTCGCTAGCCTTTTTCAGCGCTTCCGGCGGCACGGCGAAGCCCTGGTCGCGGGCGCGCAGGAGGAAGTCGGTGATATAGGCGGTCAGCCAGTATTCCTCGTCGCCGTCGGAGCTCCACAGGCCGAAACTGCCGTTGTAGCGCTGCATGCCCAGCAGGCGCTCGATGCCCATCTCGACCTTGCGCTTGCGCTCGTCCGCCGGCTCGCCGGTCAGGCCCAGGCGCTTGAGCGTCGCGGCGTCGGCATACAGCGACGGGTACAGGCCGCTGGTGGTCTGCTCGGCACAGCCATAGGGGTAAGCCTTGAGCGCGCGGATCTGCTCGGCCAGGTTCAGCGGCGGACGGCTGGACAAGGCCAGGGTGCCCTCCAGTCCGGCCTGTTCGAAGGTCGCCAGGTCCTGCTCCGGCAGGGTCCAGGGCTCGCCGCCGTTCAGCGCCACGCGGTAGTGCTTGAGCTGCGCCGGGTAAGCCGGGCGGATGCCCAGGGTCCAGTCGCGGGAGAAGCCGGTGTCGGTTTCACCCGGCAGGACCAGGCCGTCGACCCGCACGGTGATGCGGCCCTGGCCGTAGCCGCCGGTGGCCTGCACCGGGATCTTCAGGGTGACGCGCTGGCCCTGCTTGAGCTTCAGCGATTGGTGCGAGGCGCCTTGCAGGTCCAGTTGACCCTCAGTGGCAACGGCCACGGCGAGGGTCTGCTCCTGACCGGACAGGTTGGACAGGTCCAGGGCCAGGCTGGTGCGGTCGCCGCCGGCGAGGAAGCGCGGCGCCGACAGCTCGGCGATCAGCGGCGCGGCCACCACGGTCTTGGCCTCGGCCACGCCGAAGCGGTCTTCGCTCCAGGCCTGGGCCATCAGGCGCAGTTCGCCGTTGAAGTCGGGAATATCCACTGTAGCCTGGCCCTTGCCTTCGGCATCCAGGGTCACCGGCGCGCTTTGCAGGGCAACGATGGTCACGCTGGTGTCCGGGCGCTTGCCACCCTTGGCCATGCCGGCGTCACCACCGAAGGCCAGGCTGGCCAGGCGGCCCTGCCCGGCTTCGATCAACTGGCCATAGATATCAAGCTGGTCGGCGCCGTAGGCCTTGCGTCCGAACATGCCGGTGAACGGGTCCGGAGTGACGTAGCTGGTGATATTGAGGATGCCCACGTCCACTGCGGCCAGCAGTACCTGGACCTGCTTCGGCACGCTGCCGTCGGCATTGCGCGCCTGGATGTTCACCGTCAGTGGGTGCTTGGGTCGCATCTTCTCTGGCGCTTCGAGGGTGACCGCCAGCTTGCGCTGGGCGCGGTCCAACGGCAGGTGCAGCACGCCCACCGCGCGCTTGGGCGTGACATTGGCCTTGCGCTCGCCGGGACGGATCACCAGGGCGCTGACATAGAGGTCATGGCGCGCCCATTTCGGGTCCAGCTTGATGTCGAAGGCCTTGCCCTCGGCCGGCACGTCGATCTCCTGCCACCACAACGGGCCATCGCCCCCTTCGACCATGAGGTAGCCCTTGCCGGCGGCCGGCGGGGTGACGGTGACCTTGGCCGTGTCACCATCGTTGTAGGCCGGCTTGTCCAGGGCCAGGCGTACCTGGTCGGGACGCACCGCGCCGCCGTCGGCGTTGTCCTGGGCGCGATAACCGGCCCAGAAGCGCAGGCTGCTGGTGACGCCGGTTTCCGGGTCTTCCACTTCGACCCGGTACGGGCCCCACTCCACCGGGAAGCTCAACTTGGTGGTGCTGCCCTTGGGCACGCTGACGCTCTGCTCGCTTTCGGTGAGGTATTTCTCGTTGAAGTTGTAGCTCCAACCGTCGCTCTGCGAGTAGTTCCAGTAGTAGTCGCGGCGCTCGCGGACCAGACGCACCCGCAGGTTGTCGGCGGCCAGCTTGTTGCCGTCGCGGTCGGCCATCAGCAATTCGACTTCCACCGGTGCATCGCCGTCGGTTTCCTCGCCATCGAACAGGCCGCGCAGCCCCGGCAGATGATCCGCCGGCCAGATCGGCTGCTCCAGGCGCCGGGTGATCGGCCGGCCACCGGACTCCTGCAGACTGGCCTGCACCGTCAGTTGCAGCGGCGAGCGGGCTTCGGCCCATTCGCTGGCGACGCTGATGGTGGCCTCGCCGTTGGCGTCGAGGGTGGACTCTTCCAGCTCCAGATCGTGGCTGAGTTCGCCTTCGGTCACCGAACCAAACTGATAGCCGGGCAGCGCCGGCACCGCTTCGCGCAGCGGGCGCACGTAGACCTGGCCGCTGAGGCGATTGCCCGCCGCCGGGGCGCCGTAGAGGTAGCGACCGTTGACGCTGATTTCCGCCGTTTCATCCGGGCTCAACGGTGTGTCGCTGCCCTTCAGCTCCAGGGCCAGGCGCTCGGGCAGGAAGTCCTCCACCAGCACTTCGTAGACCTGCTTGCGCCCGCCCCCCAGGTCGAACAGCAGTTGCCAGCGCCCGGTCGGCGCTTCGCCGGCCAATTGCAGCTGGTACTGGTAGAAGCCGTTGGCATCCGCCTCCCAGACGAACTTGCGGCTGACCTGCTCGTCCGGGCGGCGCACTTCGACATTGATCGGCTGGCTCTTCACCGGCTTGCCGTCCTGGTCGCGCAGCAGGCCGTTGAGCAGCACGGTCTCGCCGGGGCGATACAGATCACGCGGGCCGAAGACGAAGAGTTGCAGCGGATTGGCCTGGGGGCCGGTGACGGTGAATTCGGAGAGGTCCAGCGCGGCGCTGTTCAGGCGCAGCATCGTGGTATTGGCACCCTGGCGCGCCAGCAGCACGTCGGCCTTGGGCGGCAGGGGCAGTTGCGCATGGCCGTCGCTGTCGGTCTTGCCCTGGGCGAGGACCTTGCCGTCGTGGTCGAGCAGGTCGAGGTCGATGGACCCGAGGGCCTTGCCGCCTTCAAGCGCTTGAGTGAACACGTCCAGGCGATTGCTGTAGCGGTGCACCGACAGGCCGATATCGCTGAGGGTGAACAGGGTTGCCGGCTGCGAGTAGTTGTAGGTGCCGGCCTCGCGCATCACCGCCAGGTACACCCCGGCTTCCTGCAATGGCTTGATCCCGGCCATGGGCAGCAGCAGGGTTTCGCGGGTGTTGGCCGCCGGGTTCAGGTCGAAGCGTCCGGCGTACACCAGGTCGGCCATCGGCAGCAGGTCGCGGGCCTCGTAGCTTTGCAGCGAACTGCTGCGGCCCCAGGAGCCGAGGAAGGTCGGCAGCGACTCGGGCTTGATGCGGAAGAACTCCACCTCGACCTTGTCCACGTTCAGGGCGATCACCGGCAGGCCTTCGGCAAGGCGGGTCGGCAGCAGCGAACCGCGGCTGGCGAAGCCGATGCTCGGCTCCATGTCGCGGGTTTCCAGGCGGCTGACATATTCGTTGGCCAGCGAGTTGCCGTTGACGCTGCGCAGGCCGGCGTCGATGGTCAGCACCAGCTTGCGCTTGGGCTCCAGATGGCGCAGACGCAGTTCCATGCGGTTGTCGGAGAGCTCCCAGGCACCGTCGACCTTGCCCTTGGTGGTGTCCACCAGATGCAGGCGCTCGGCGAAGCGCTGGTCGGCTTCCAATGGTGCGGAGAAGGTCACCGACAGCGCGCTGGCGCCATCGACCTGCACTTCCGAGACATCCACCACGTTCAGTTCGCGGCCGGCATAGCGCTGGGCCAGGGTCGCATCGTCGACCTTCGGTGCGCTGGCTGCGGCAGCGGCTTTTTCAGCCGGCGCCGGGGCGGGTTTGTCGGGGGAAGACGAGTCGCAGGCACTCAGCAGCGCCAGCGCACAGGCCAGCCACAATCCTTTGTTCAGCATGGGAGGAAACTCTTCGGCAGCAGGGGCAGACGGGAAACTATATATCAAGGTCCGCGGTTTCACCGGGGACCGATGCCGAGGTGAGACAGGGTTCACCCGGCAAAGTGCCGCGGGATGGGTAGAATGTCGCCCACCTCTTCTATGCGAAGGACCGCTTCATGCCCGCGTTGCTCACCGACTGGCGCCACCGCCCCACCCACCACAAGGTCTGGGCCCTGGCCGCGCCGATGATCCTGTCGAATATCTCGGTGCCACTGGTGGCGCTGGTCGACAGCACGGTCATCGGCCACCTGCCCCATGCCCACCAGCTTGGCTCGGTGGCGGTGGGTGGCAGCCTGTACACCCTGCTGGTGGCGGTACTGGGCTTCCTGCGCATGGGCTCCACCGGCTTCGCCGCCCAGGCCGCCGGGCGGGCCGACGGCGACGGCTTGCGCCAGGTGCTGCTGCAAGGGCTGAGCCTGGCGCTGCTGTTTGCCTTGCTGCTCGGCTTGCTGGCGATCCCGCTGAGCCACCTTGCCCTCGGCCTGATGCAGCCGGGCGCGGACCTGGAACAAGGCACCCGCGACTTCTTCACCACCCGCCTGCTCGGCCTGCCTGCGGCGCTGGCCACCTACGCCCTGGTCGGCTGGTTCCTCGGCACGCAGAACGCCCGGGCGCCATTGGCGATCCTGCTGACCACCAACCTGCTGAACATCGTCCTCAACCTGTGGTTCGTCCTCGGGCTGGACTGGGGCGTGGTGGGTTCGGCGCGCGCATCGGTGATCGCCGAATGGGTTGCCGCCCTGCTCGGCCTGGCCCTGACCCGACCGTCCTTGCGTGCCTATCCGGGACGCGTGATCTGGGCGGCGCTGGCGCGCTGGCAGAATTGGCGGCCGATGCTCAGCGTCAATCGCGACATCTTCATTCGCAGCCTGGCCTTGCAGGGGGTGTTCTTCCTGATCACCGTGCAGGGCGCGCGCATGGGCGAAGCCACGGTCGCCGCCAATGCCCTGCTGCTCAACGGCCTGCTGCTCACCGCCTACGCCCTGGATGGCCTGGCCCATGCGGTGGAAGCGTTGTGCGGGCATGCCATCGGCGCTGGCGATCGCGCGGCACTGCGCCGCTCGCTGACGGTCGCCAGCGGCTGGTCGCTGATCGCCAGCCTTGGCTTCGCCGTGTTGTTCCTGTTCGGCGGACATTTGTTCATCGCCATGCAGACCGATATCCCCAGCGTGCGCGAAACCGCCTTCGAATACCTGCCGTACCTGGCCCTGCTGCCGTTGATTGCGGTGTGGAGCTATGTCCTCGACGGCCTGTTCATCGGCGCCACACGCGCTCGGGAAATGCGTGATGCCATGCTGCTCAGCGTGCTCATCGCCCTGCCCTTCGCCTGGCTGGCGCGGGATCTGGGCAATCATGGGTTGTGGTTGGCGTTCCTGCTGTTCATGGCGGTGCGCGGGGTGACGCTGGGGGTGATGGGGTGGCGGTTGCAGCGGCGGGATGGGTGGTTTGGTTGAGGTTCGAAGCTGTTGGGTAAAAAGTGATAATTTCACTGGATTCACTATTTTCAGCATTCGCTGAAATAAAACAAAACAGTGAAATTCTTGCTAGATTTCAGTAAATCTAGGAGTTTCAACAAATGCTGAATACACCTGACTTACTGAAAATCCCGAACAACGCTGGCGAGCTGGCGCTGAAAGCCCTGCTAGAGCAGGTCTCTGTCGTGGATGCCGTGAACGTCATTCCAAACGACGGCGCAGTCAACAGCGTCGACTTCACTGTGGAAATTCGCTCGAACGGGATCACTTACAGACTAGCCTGCGAAATCCTGTCGAACGGCCAACCCCGGTATGCCAGCAGCGCCATGCTGCATTTACGACACGCCATCATTCAGGAAGGCGATAGAACTGTCCCTCTGTTGGTAGCGCCGTATCTCTCCCCGGCGACTCGAGAAACCTGCAAGAAAAACCATGTCTGTTACCTAGACATGCAGGGCAATGCCTGGATCTCGTTTGGTGGAATTTATATCGACCGCGAGGTAGCGGAGCGCCCCAGAACCGAAAAGCGCGAGCTCAAGTCACTGTTCAAACCACGCTCGGCCCAAGTGCTGAAAGCCCTGTTGCATGACCCAGAAAAAAGCTGGCGAGTCATCGAATTGGCCAAGGCAACGGGAGTCAGCCTGGGGCATGTGAGCAACGTTCGCAGCGCATTGCTGGACCGGGAGTGGGCCGCCAAGGGTACTGAGGGCATCTATCTGGCGAACCCGGATGGTCTCCTCGATGCCTGGCGGGAAAACTATGAAACCGCGTCAGGCACTCGCAAGACCTACTACACCACCCTGCACGGCATAGCCCTGGAAAAGGCCGCACGAGAGGCCTTGGCCAAAAGCAAATCGTCGTACTGGCTCGCCGCGTTTGCGTCATTCAGCGCCGCCAATTGGTTGTCCCCTTATGGACGAACCGGTACCAGCTACTTCTACGCTACCGAGTCTGGAGCCGAGGTGCTGAAAAAAGCCTTGCAACTCGCGCCTCAAGGGACGGGATGGAATGTAACCATCACTATCCCTGACGACCCCGTTGTCTTCTCGGATCTGCAGGAGCCCGCCCCCGGAGCTGTCTGCACCAGCCTGATCCAGACCTACCTTGATCTTTCGGTCGCAGGCGAGCGAGGCCTGGAGTCGGCGGAATATCTTCGGGAGCAAAGAATGAGATGGACGAAATGACGCCTACCGAGCCGCAATCCGCCCTTGATTACGATGATCGAACGTCTGGCGCAGTGAAATCCGTACTCATCGAGATCGGGCAGATCCTGGGAAGCTTCCGCGGAAAGTTCGCGGTAATCGGTGGCGCCGTACCTTGGCTATTGCTGGACAACGAAGAGATGTCCCATGTAGGAACCATGGACATCGACCTGATGCTCGATGCCCAAGCGTTGATGGATAACGAATACGCCTCACTGGTAGAGGCATTGATGGGGCACGGCTATCACCGGCAGGCAGGACGAAAGCGCTTCCAGTTGGTTCGCAGGGTTGCGGTCAATGACGGCGGCCCTGCAATCGATATCGTCGTTGACTTCCTGATGCCCCGAGGGGCAAAGATCCAGAAGCATACCCCTCCGCTGATTGACGATTTTGCGGTTCAGCGGGCCGACGGCGCGGATCTCGCAACCCGTTTTCATCAGATGGTGGAGATTACCGGCGCCATGCCTGAGGGCGGCACCAACAGAGTGGAAATCGCTGTCTGCTCCATTCCTGCGCTGTTGGCCATGAAAGGCTATGCACTTAACGGACGCCTGAAACAGAAGGATGCCTACGACGTCTATTTTTGCGTGCGCAACTACCCGGAAGGAATCGCCGGGCTCGCGCGGGACTGCGGCCGGATCCTCGAGGAACCCAGCGGTGTGAAGGGCTTCGAGTACATCAATCTCAAGTTCGCAACTTTCGACAGCTTTGGCCCCACGTCCGTCCGCCGCTTTGTCCAGGACTCGCAAATACTCGGCGAACGTACCCCTGAACAGTGGCAACAAGACGCTTTCGGCCAAGTCGATGCGCTGCTGCGTGAGTTGAAATTGCGTGGACACTGAATATGAACAGCGTGATCGTTAAATGGCTGCTCACGGGTTTGCTGTTATTGGTTGTGGCCCAGTCGATCTGGATTTTCACCCCGGATTCAAAACCCGAGCTGACCCAGATCATCAATCGCTACCCCATAGGCACCCAAGGCTCTGTGTACGAAGTTCTGAGTAGCAGCGGCGGTGCCACGGTCCCGATGACCTACCTCTACTTCATCGCAGCCCGGCAATCCGATAACCTCCAGGCGCTGAAACTGCTGGAGGACCATCACCCCTTTCTGGTCACCAAACAACCAGGAGCCATCACCGCAGTGACCGGCTTGAAGATCACCGCTCGCACCCACGACAGCGTCTACAGCTTCAGCAGTACATCGCTACTGCGGGAAGACGATGAGGTGAAACCTGTCCTCATAGATCTGACGGCCACCAGCGAGTAGCACAAAACCCTTGGGTGCTGCTGATGGCCTCATCGCTGCATAGGTATCTACACATCTTCCGGTTTACCCATACTACCCATGCGGCGCGGTCCAGGTAGGAGCTGCTTTAGCTGCGATAGACCGCGCCAGCGGTCCCGAAACCATCCCGCACGAGCCTCTGACCAAGCCGCATCATGGATTCACAGTGCCCAGTCTGCCGCGTTTCTCCAGGCTCATTGGATAGACAGGATTTGGGACCGCTGCGCGGTCCATCGCAGCTAAAGCAGCTCCTACCTGGACCGCGTCGGCCTTCGCCCAAGATGTGTAGATACCCATGCTCATCGCTGGCAAGCCAGCTCCCACAGGGTTCTCTGCCAGCCGCAGGAAGCAGGTTTGACAAAGACCCTGTGGCAGCGGGAGGCGAAACGGCTGCCCGATCAGCCCACAAAAAAGGCCCGCCCCCGAAATCCCGGGAGCGGGCCTTTTCTAAATCGGCGAAGCCTTACGACGACAGGTACGAAGACCGCGTCAGCCCCAAGCGCAATGCATCGAGGAACTGGGTCCGCTCACGATCGCTGATGCGCGCACTGGCGACCTTGTCGCGGTAGTGGGTCATCAGCTCCTCCGGCGACAGGTGCACGTAGCGCAGCATGTCCTCGATGGTGTCGTGGGTTTCGATGCCGGCGTGGTACACGCTGCCGTTCGGGTTCTGGTAGATGTTCACAGAGTCGGTGTCGCCGAACAGGTTGTGCATGTCACCGAGGATCTCCTGGTAGGCACCGACCAGGAACACACCGAGCAGGTAGTCCTCACCTTCGTTGACCGCGTGCACCGGCATGCTGGTCTCGATGCTTTGCTCGTCGACGTACTGGTTGATCTTGCCGTCGGAGTCGCAGGTCAGGTCCTGCAGCACGGCACGACGCAGCGGTTCTTCGTCGAGACGGTGCAGCGGGATGATCGGCAGCACCTGGCCGATGGCCCAGGTGTCCGGCAGGCTCTGGAACACCGAGAAGTTGCAGATGTATTTGTCGGCGAGCTTGTCGTTGAGTTCGTCGAGGACCTGGCGGTGCGAGCGCTGGCGGGCCTTGAGCGAGTTGTGCAGGCGACGGCAGACAGCGAAGTAGCACTGCTCGGCCAGGGCCTTCTCGGACAGGGTGATCTTGCCGTCGGCGTACTGCGCGGCCACATCGCTCATGTAGTGGGTGGCGCGCCAGTAAGTCTCGGTGACCATCTCGATATCGGTCGGGCCAAGCAGGTCGACCAGCCATTGCACGGTTTCCGGCAGGGCTTCCTTGTTGTCGATGGTTGGCACTTCGTCGTTGTGCTTCTCGACGTCGGTGACCTGGATCACCAGCATCGCGTGGTGCGCGGTCAGCGAGCGGCCGCTCTCGGAGAAGATGTGCGGATGCGGCAGCCCCTGGGCATCGCAGAACTCCTTGAGCATGCCGACCACGACACCGGCGTAGTCGTCCATGTCGTAGTTGATCGAGCTGGCATTGCGCGAGTGGGTGCCGTCGTAATCGACGCCCAGGCCGCCACCGACGTCGATGTGATCCACCGGCAGGCCGAGGGCGCGCAGCTCGCCGTAGTAACGGATGGCTTCCTTGAAGCCGTGCTGGTAGTCGGCCAGGTTGGCGATCTGCGAGCCCATGTGGAAGTGCAGCAAGCGGATGCCCTGGTCGAGGCCGGCGTCACGGAAACGCTGGACCACGGAAATCAGCTGGGCGGCGGACAGACCGAACTTGGACTTCTCGCCACCGGTGTCAGCCCATTTGCTCGACGCCAGCGACGACAGGCGCACGCGCAGGCCGACCTGCGGCTTGACCTTGAGCTCGGCGGCTTCTTCGATCACCAGGGCCACTTCCGACTCTTTCTCGATGACGATGAACACGTTGTGGCCGAGCTTCTGGCCCATCAGCGCCAGGCGGATGAACTCGCGGTCCTTGTAGCCGTTGCAGACGATGGTGCCGCCCTTCGGCGCCAGCGCCAGCACTGCCAGCAGCTCCGGCTTGGAGCCGGCTTCGAGGCCGATGGAGACGTTCTGCGTGGCGATGATGTTCTCGACCACCGCTTCCTGCTGGTTGACCTTGATCGGGTAGAGCGCGGTGTACTGGCTCTGGTACTCCAGGCGCGCGATGTTGGCGTCGAAGGCGCCGGTCAGCTGGCGCACGCGGTCCTGCAGGATATCGGGGAAGCGCACCAGCAGCGGCAGCGACAGGCCGCTCTTGCGCAGCTCGTCGACCTGCTCGTACAGGTCGATCGGCGCACTGCCCGGGCCGTTCGGGCGCACTTCGACACGCCCGGCTTCATTGATCGCGAAGTATCCCGCGCCCCAATGGCGAATCCCATAAACACTACGGCTGTCGGCCACGGTCCATTGGCTGCCATCGTCTTTGCGTGTGCGTCGTACGGACATCGAAGTCCCCTATAAAGAAAGTCAGATAACACCGGCCAAGCGGGATGGCGCAGTGTAAAAAATGAAAATGACGATTTCCCCTGTTCGGGCTTGGACCCTTCACAAGGCAACGAGTTTAGACGCTGGGTGAAAAGCCCCGGGTGCTCCCGGACCGCGCCCGCCCCTGACAAGCGGCGAACGACGCTGCGGGAAGCAGGCGATCAGCCGCCGGATTTCTTCGCCTTGAAGCCCTGTTTGACCAGTTCGCCGAGCAACAGCTCGACATGGTCGCCCTGGATCTCGATGACGCCGTCTTTCAACGCGCCACCGGTGCCGCAGCGCCGTTTCAGGGTGCTGGCCAGTTCCTTGAGCTGGTCTTCGGGCAAGGGCACGCCGGTGATGGTGGTCACCGTCTTGCCGCCGCGACCTTTGCTTTCGCGGCGTACACGAGCGATGCCATCGCCTTCCGGGATGACCGTTTGCTTGCAGATGCAGGCATCGATGGGTTTGCTGCAGTCCGGACAGTGCCGACCTGCATCGGTGGAGAACACCAGGCCGCCGAGGGCGGAGAATGACGAGGCTTTCTTGGCCACTTTTGATCCTCACGTTTGAGGACAAAAAACTGGTCGCCGACCCGGACGGGCCACGACCGCGAAGCCCCACTCTGGCAGGGGCAGCGCTACTGTCGCGAAGGGGTTCGCGGCAGGTTGAAAAGGCCGCGCAGTGTAACGGCAAATGTCGCGCTTGCTAAGTACAGAACTGCGCCAATTTGGACAATTTTCGCGACGTCAGGATTGACGGCCGAGCGCCCTGGCGAGTGCAGCGAGGGAGTCGGGGCAATACGGCAGTGTCTGCGACTCTTCCCAGACTACTTCCAGGTTGACGAAGCGGGCTTCGCTGACTTCTTCCGGTTGCAGTTGCAGGGGGCCGTCCCAGACTGCCGAGAACACCGCGCACCACAGGCGGTTGCCCGGCTGGTCGAAGAAGAAGCGGTCATGGGCGCGCAACTCGACGCCACTCACTCCCAGTTCTTCCGCCAGCTCACGGGCGGCCGATTCGGCATATTCCTCGCCCGCCTCCACCATGCCCCCGGCGGCCACGTCCCAGTAGCCGGGGTACAGCGCCTTGCTCAGGGTGCGCTTGTGCACGCACAGCTGGCCGGCGCCGTTGAACAGGAGGATGAAGGTGCAGCGGCCGATCAGGCCGCCTTCGCGCAACTCGGCGCGGGGCAGCGCGCCGAGCAGGGTGTCGTTCTCGTCGACCCAGGCGACCCGCTCCAGGTCCGAGGCGGCCCGATGCGCCGCCTCTTTTTCGCTGATGGTCATATCAGCCTTGCGACAGCAACTGGCGCAGGTCGATGACTGCGGCGTTGGCCCGGGAGATGTAGTTGGCCATGACCAGCGAGTGGTTGGCCCACATGCCGAAGCCGCTGCCGTTCAGCACCATCGGGCTCCACAGCGGCTCTTGCGAGGCTTCCAGTTCACGAATGATCTGGCGCACGCTGACGGTGGCGTTCTTCTTCGCCAGCACGTCGGCGAAGTCCACTTCGATGGCGCGCAGCAGGTGCGACAGGGCCCAGGCCTGGCCACGGGCTTCGTAGAACACGTTGTCGATCTGCAGCCATGGAGTTTCCACCACTTCCTCGTCGACCTGCGGCGCCTGGCCCGCGACCACGGCTTCGGTCTTCAGGTTGCTGTTCAGCTTGACCCGGCCAACGCTGGCCGACAGGCGCTGGGACAACGAACCCAGGCGGGTGGCGACGTCGCCCAGCCAGTTGTTCAGGTTGTCGGCGCGGGTGTAGAAGATGGCGCCCGAGTCACCGGCGGCCAGGCGGGTCTGGTAACGGTTGAGCGACTTGATGCCCTCTTCGAACTCGGACTCGCTCGACGGCAGGATCCAGCTCTTGTTGTCGAAGTTGAAGCGCGGCTCGGCCTTGGCCAGGTCGGCGTCTTCGGTGGACTGCGACTGGGAGCGAGCGAAGTCCTTGCGCAGGGCGCGGGACAGGTCGCGGACCTGGACCAGCACGCCGTATTCCCAGCTCGGCATGTTGTCCATCCACAGGCCCGGCGGGAAACGGTCGTTGGAGATATAGCCACCCGGTTTGTTGAGCAGGGTACCGGCAACGGTCTTGAGGGTTTCGATGGTGGTGTAGCCAACCACCATCTGCTGGCCATTGCGCTCCGCGGCGGCCTGGGCGTTCTGCTGCACGGGGAACAGGTCCGGCTCTTCGCTCCAGTACCAGCCGAGGGCGATGGTGACCACCAGGTAAACGCCGATCAGCGCACCCAGCGAACGGCTGAGCAGGCCACGGAAGTAACTGCCGCTCGCCGTCTCGCGCTTGGCGCTGCGTTCCTCGCGCGCCTCGGCGCTGCCTGTACGGTTTTTCCAGTCCAGCATGGCATGGTCCTTATTTCAGTCAGGGCATTTGCAGGGTTCGACCGCAGCATCCGGGCATTGGTGCCAGCCTCTCGCGAAACTCGGCGAAAGTGCCGGGCGGGGCGGTCCGGGTGTCGGTCACTATAAAGCAAGGGCGGAGGATCGCATAAACGACCATGGGGTCATGAACTGAATGAATCTCCGGCGTCAAAAAATTGATGCAGGACATTCGATTGCTCGGAAAGTGGTGCTAGCATAGAGCCATCACTCCAGCTGCCTCACCTTTAATAAGAAGTAGTCAGGACATGACCGAGCCAGAAGACCCGAATCGCGAGCGACTGAAGCAACACTTTGCCCAGCGGGTCATTCACCAGGCCCGGCAGATCCTGGAAATCTGGCAGCGCCTGCAACGCAGCGAATGGTCCACCGGCGACCTCGGCGAACTGTGCGAAGCCAACCTGCGCCTGCAACGCTACGCCGAGCGTTTCGAACAACCGGAACACACCCAACTGGCCGAAGCCATCGGCCAGACCCTGGAAGCGGTCGAGGCCAACAGCGCACGGCTGAGCAGTACCCTGATCAGCGAACTCAACCGCCTGATGCAGCGCCTGTCGCGCACCGGCCTGCGCCAGGGCGACCGCCTCGAACAGACCGCCCTGCCCCCGCTGCGCAAACCGGTCTACATCATGCTCCAGGACCACGAGCGCGCCGAGCGCCTGGCCAAGCAACTGGAATTCTTCGGCCTGGGCGTCGAAGCCCTGGCCAGCGCCGACGCCTTCCGCGCCTCGATGAGCGAGCGCCTGCCCTCGGCCATCGTCATGGACGTCGATTTTGGCGGCCATGGCCAGGGCCTGGTCCTGGCCGAACGCGCCCAGCAAGGCCTGGAGCAGCGCGTGCCGCTGCTGTTCTTCAGCCTGCACGAAACCGACACCCCGACCCGCCTGGCTGCCGTGCGCGCTGGCGGCCAGGAATTCCTCACCGGCACCCTGGAGGCGTCGAGCCTGCTGGAGAAGGTCGAGCTGCTCACCAGCGTTACCCAGTACGAGCCGTTCCGCGTGCTGATCATCGATGACTCCCGGGCCCAGGCCCTGCACACCGAGCGCCTGCTGAACAATGCCGGGATCGTCACCCGCACCCTGACCGACCCGATCCAGACCATGGTCGAGCTGGCCGACTTCCAGCCCGACCTGATCATCCTCGACATGTACATGCCGGCCTGCACCGGCACGGAGCTGGCCAAGGTGATCCGCCACAACGACCGTTATGTCAGCGTGCCGATCATCTACCTGTCCGCCGAGGACGACCTGGACAAGCAACTGGACGCCATGAGCGAAGGCGGCGACGACTTCCTGACCAAGCCGATCCGTTCGCGCCACCTGATCACCACGGTGCGCAACCGCGCCGCCCGCGCGCGCAACCTCAAGGCACGGATGGTCCGCGACAGCCTGACCGGCCTGTACAACCACACCCATATTCTCCAGTTGCTCGAAGATTGCAGCTTCCGCGCCCGCCGCGAGAGCCGGCCGCTAAGCTTCGCCATGCTCGACATCGACCATTTCAAGAAGGTCAACGACAGCCACGGCCACCCCATGGGCGACCGGGTGATCAAGAGCCTGGCGCTGTTCCTCAAGCAGCGCCTGCGCAAGACCGACTTCATCGGGCGCTACGGTGGCGAGGAGTTCGCCATCGTCATGCCCAACACCGATATCGCTGCCGCGCACAAGGTGCTCGACGAGATCCGCCAGCGCTTCGCCGAGATCCACTATCCCGCCCAGCCGCAGGACCTGTTCTGCACTTTCAGCGCCGGTGTGGTGGCTCTCGACGATGGCCTCGATGCCCTGACCATGGCCACCGCCGCCGACGAGGCGCTGTACCGCGCCAAGGGTGCCGGACGCAATCGGGTGGTGCGGGTGGAGGCGTGAAATCAAATGGCCACTTTTTTTGACCGAAGCGCCGGGTTCGTCATAACCGCGTCATAAAATCGCAATAACTTCAGTGCCTTGCCTTCCTGCCGTTGGTAGTCACGCACATGCGCCTGAAGCTGCTCACCAATCTCAATACGCTGTTGCTGGTCCTCGTCTGCCTGGCCCTGGGCGCCACCCTGTGGTGGTCGCAGAAGGCCCTGGAGCGTCCCTATCTGTTGATGGAGCGCTACCTGGGCCTGTCCCAGCAGTTCCAGAACCAGGTGGCGCGGAATATCCAGACCTACCTCGGCAGCGGCGACGCCCTGCAACACGCCACCGCCTTGCAGGCAACCCAGGACCTTCAGGAAGAGCTCAAGCAACTGCCCGAAGACCTGGCCCAGAGCGTACGCCCCAGCCTGGACAGCCTGGCCATCTTCGCCAGCAACGAGCTGCTCGCCGCCGGCAAGCTGGCCGGTGATCCCCAGGCCCTGCTGCTGCAGGCCGAGCGCGAACTGGGCGCCAACCTGGAGCAATGGCTGCGTTACGCGCAGAACGGCAACAACCCGGAAGGCGCGCGCTACACCACCCCGCTGTTCGAAGCCGGTCTGCACCTGAGCCGACTGTCCCTGGCCCGCGACAAGCTGGTCAGCAGCGGTCGCCCGGAGCTGGCCGAGGAAGTCGAGCGGGAACTGAACCTGATCGCCGAGCAGGCGAAGATCCTCGACGGCCTGCCGCTGCTCGGCGTGAAGGAGGCCAGCGCCTCCGGCTCCGACGATTTCGCCGCGATGATGGGCCTGGCCAGCGAGAGCAAGAGCGAGGCCGAAGACACTGCCATCGGCCTGCGCCGCGAACTGAACAGCCTGATCAACCGCTACCCGGCGGAACTGCAACGCACCCGCGAACTGATCCAGCGCCGCGGCGAACTGGCCGCCACCACCAGCGCGCGTATCGCTGCGGTACAGCAGGCCATCGCCGACCTGGAACCGGGCGTGCGCAGCCAGCACGGCCAGATCCAGAGCGAAGTGCGCCTGATGCAGGGGGTGATGATCGCCCTGATCCTGCTGATCGCCCTGGTCATCGACCGTCTGCAACGACGCCTGGCACGGGTGCTCACCGCCCTCGATCCGGCGTTGTCGGCCTGGGCGGGTGGCGACTTCAGCCAGCCCATCGACCTGCCACCGAGCAACCGCGAGATGCACGATATCCAGGACTCGCTGAACCGCCTGCGCGACTACCTGGTGGAACTGGTCGGGACCATCCGCCACAACGCCGAACAGGTCGCCGGCAGCAGCCGGGCCCTGGCCGGCATGAGCAGTGCCTTGCACGACGGTGCCGAGCGCCAGGCCGGCGACACCGCACAGATTCGCGATGCCCTGGGTGAGCTGGAAGCCACCATCGTCCAGGTCGCCGGCGACGCCAGCCAGGCCGCCGATGCCAGCCGCCAGGCCGGCGAGGCAGTGGAACAGGGCCAGGCGGTGATCGGCCAGAGCCTGACCGGCCTGCGCAAGCTGGTCGACGAGGTGCAGGGCAATGCCCAGGTGGTCGAGGAACTGGCCCAGGAGTCCGCCACCATCGGCAGCGTGCTGACGGTGATTCGTGCCATCGCCGAACAGACCAACCTGCTGGCCCTCAATGCTGCAATCGAAGCGGCCCGGGCCGGGGAAATGGGCCGCGGTTTCGCCGTGGTCGCCGAGGAAGTCCGTTCCCTGGCGCAACGCACCACCGGTGCCACCGGCGAGATCCAGACCCTGATCAGCCGCCTGCAGCAGGCGGCGCAGGAATCGGTGCAAGGCATGCGCGCCCAGCTCGAACATGCCGAGGCTACCGCCAACCAGGCCCAGGCGGCGGATGGCGCACTGGATGAAATCGTCACCGCGATCCAGACCATTGCCGATACCGCCGTGCGCATTGCCGATGTCACCGCGCAGCAGAGTGGTGCGGTCAGCGAGATCCGCGATCACAGCGAGCGGATTCATGGGCTGGGTGAAGATAACTTGCAGCGGATCGGTGAAGGGCGGGATCAGGGCGAGCAGTTGTTGCGGTTGGGTGGTGAGCTGAATACGGCGGTTCGGGCTTTCCGTTTGTAACGGCCTGACACAAACCATCGGTGCGGCGCGGTCCAGGTAGGAGCTGCTTTAGCTGCGATGGACCGCGCTAGCGGTCCCAAAACCATCCCGCACGAGCCTTTGACCAAGCAACATCATGGATTCACCGTGCTCGGTCCGCCGCGTTTCTCCAGGCTCACTGGAGAGTCAGGATTTGGGACCACTGCGCGGTCCATCGCAGCTAAAGCAGCTCCTACCGGGACCGCGTCGAACACAGATGTTGTGGCTGGTCCAGAACCCTGTGGGAGTCGGCATTGCCGACGATGAGGCCATACGCCTCGACATCGATCCTGCTGGTCTGTGTTGTTCTTGCGGGCCTCATCGCTGGCAAGGCCAGCTCCCACAGAGACCGCGTCGAACACAGATACTGTGACTGGCCCAGAACCCTGTGGGAGTCGGCATTGCCGACGATGAGGCCATCCGCCTCGACATCGATCCTGCTGGTCTGTGTTGTTCTTGCGGGCCTCATCGCTGGCAAGGCCAGCTCCCACAGAGACCGCGTCGAACACAGATACTGTGACTGGCCCAGAACCCTGTGGGAGTCGGCATTGCCGACGATGAGGCCA
>NZ_JBMDIJ010000028.1:0-67655 GCF_057808595.1 Pseudomonas sp. FG98
ATCCACTACCGCAATCGCGGGTAAACCCGCTCCCACAGGGGGAGATGCAAGGCTTACAGTTCGCGGATCACGCGGAAGCCGATCCAGTCGCCACGGGCATCGATGTACACGTTGTTGCGGTTGCCGGAGCGGGAGAAGATCGGTGCTTCGCCCCAGTCGTTGCCGCGGATCTGCACCTTGTTGCAGCCCGCTTCCTTCCAGGCGCTGCCGTCGGTCGGCGCGCCGACATAGCTGTCGTGATAGCAGTCGGCGACCAGCTCGTAGACGTTGCCATGCATGTCGTAGACGCCGAAGTCATTGGGCGGATAGCTGCCCACCGGCGAGGTGAAACTGTAGCCGTCCTTTGGCCCGTAGACGTTGGCGTGGCGGCTGATTTCGTATTCGGCGTCCGGGTCCAGGGGGAACGGGAAGGGGCCGGTGCTGCCACCTCGGGCGGCGTATTCGCGCTCGGCCTCGCTGACCATGCGGTAGTGCTTGCCGGTCTTCTTCGACAGCCAGGCCACGTAGGTCTCGATGTCGTGGTAGCTCATGCACACCGCCGGCTGCTTCGGCCCCTGTTTGTAGCGCGGCTTGCTGGCCTTGCATTCGCGGCCAGGGCGGGTGTCGCCATCGGCGATCTTCACCCCGGACTCGCGGATATAGGCGTCCCATTCCCCGGCGGTGACCTGGAAGCGGCTGATGGCGAAGGGTTTGGCGAAGGTCACCTGGTGCAGCGGGCCTTCATCCGGTTGGCGACCCAGTTCGTCGTCCGGGGTGCCCATCATGTAGCTGCCGGCCGGCAGCACGACCATCTCCGGGCAACTGCTCTTGCAGTCGCGAAATACCGTGCCGGGTTTGTCGCCCGCCGCCACGGCGGGCAGGCTGGCGGCACCGAGCAGGGCGGCGATCAGGCCGGTGAGTTTCAGGCGGGAAAGGGTAGGGGTCATCGCAAGGCCTTCTTTCAGAGTTTCTTGATCAGCAGGGCCATGGCCCGATCGATTTCCTGCTCGTTGTTGAGCAGGCCCGGGGCCAGGCGGATCACCGGGCCGACGTCGCGGTTGACGGCATCGGACATCACCTTGTTGTCCGCCAGGTAGGCGGCGACGGCATCCGGGTCGCGGTCCTTGATCCGGAAGAAGGTGAAGCCTGCGGAAAACTCGCGACTGCGCGGGGTCACCAGTTGGATCTGCTTGTGCTCCAGCAGGCGTTCCTTGAGGCGGTCGTTGAGCTGGTGGATGCGCTCCTGCACCTCGGCCTTGCCCAGTTGCAGGTGCAGCTCGAAGGCCTTGCCCATGGCCCAGCGGTGCTCGAAGGCGTGGTAGCCGCCGGGGGTCATGATGGTGGCGAAGTCTTCGTCCTGGGAGAAGGTGGCGATGGTCGGGGTCAGCGGGCCCATCTGCTCCGAGGCGGCGCAGATGATCCCGGTGCCGCGCGGGCCGAACATCCATTTGTGGGTGCCGGAAATGAAGTAGTCGCAGTTGAAGTCGGCGAAGCGCTTGTTGTCGACACCGAAGCCGTGCACGCCGTCGACCACGTAGATGATCCGCCGCGATTCGTCGCGGTCGCGGTTGTGCCGGCGGACGATTTCGCCGATTTCGCCCACCGGCAGTTTCACGCCGCTGCCGGAGTGCACCCAGGTCATGCCGAGCACGCGGGTTTCCGGGCGGATGGCCTGGTCGATGGTGGTCAGCACCTGGTCCTTGGAGATTTCCCACGGGTGCTTGAACAGGCGCAGCTTGCGCACCTGGGTGCCCTGGTGGCGGCTGCGGAAGCCCAGGGTCTTGTGGGTGGAATAGTGCTCGTGTTCGGTGGTGAGGATTTCCTGGTCGGCGGCCACCTGCAGGCCACCGTAGATCATGCCCAGGCCCTCGGTGGTGCTGCCGGTCAGGGCGATCTGCCGCGGGCGCACTTCGAGATAGCGCGCGGCCCAGTCGCGGACCTCGCCTTCGCGCTTCCATTCGTACTGGCTTTCCCAGTCCATCAGTGCTGCCGGGTTGCGGTCGATTTCATGGCGGTAGAAGTCGATGGCCTCCTGCACCGGCCGCGGGTGGGCGGTGATCAGGAAGTTGGCGAAGTGCGCGGTATCGCGGTCCAGGGGGAACAGTTCGCGCAACTGGCGCCATTTGTCCGGTCCCTTGAACAGTGGTGTGGCGCTGCCTGCTTCGGCGGCGCTGGCCAGGGAGTTGACCAGGGGCAGGCCGGCACCAAGGATGGCGGCCTGCTTGAGAAAGGTACGGCGGTCGGTCATGGCGGGTGCGGTCCGGTTCAAGGCGTGATGGCAGCGACGGGGCGGGCGCTTTTCTGCACCTGTTCCCAGACCCGCAGGAAGTTGCCGCCCCACAGCTTGGCGATATCCGCCTCGCTGTAGCCGCGGGTGAGCAGTTCGGCGGTGATGTTGCGGATCTCGCTGACATCCTTCCAGCCGGCCAGGCCGCCGCCGTCGTTGAAGTCCGAGGCGATGCCGACGTGGTCGATGCCGATCTTCTTCACCGCATAGTCGATGGCGTCGCCGAACTCCTTGAGCCCGGCCTTGGGTTCCTTGTCGACGATGCCGTAGAGGTTGCTGGCGTAGTCGCCGAAGCGCGCCTCGGGCCAGATGGCGATCACCGCGTCGCCGGGCATCAGGGCGTTGGCCAGGCCTTGCAGGGGCTGCAGGTCGAAGCGCGCGCGCAGGGCTTCGAGCTTGTCCAGGGTCGGTTGGCTCAGCGGCCGCAGGTAGGTCGGGAAGCCGACGATCTGCACCACGCCGCCGCTGTCCTTGATCAGTTGCAGTTCCTTGTCGCTGAGGTTGCGCGGGATATCCACCAGCGCCCGCGGCGCCGAGTGCGAGGCCACCAGCGGCGCGCGGCTGAGCCGGGCGACCTGCTCCAGGGCCAGGGTCGACATCTGCGACACGTCGATGATCACCCCGAGGTCGTTGAGCCGGGTCACCGCCTGCTTGCCGATCGGTGCCAGGCCGCCGAGGGCGTCGGCGGTGTCGTTGAAGAACGGCAGTGGCCGCGACGAGTCGGACCAGGCGTTGTTGCCCACGTAGTTGAAGCCGAACATGCGCATGCCGCGGGCGGTCCACAGGTCCAGCTGGCTGAGGTCATCGCCCAGCGGGTAGGCATTGAGCATGCTGATGAAGATGGCGAACTTGCCTTCGCCGTGCAGGCGGCGGAAATCGTCCGGGGTGTAGGCGATGCCGACCTGGTTGGGGAAGTCGCGGACCATGCCGGTGATGATCTTGTAGCGGACTTCCTGCTGGTGGCGCGCCTCGTCGACGAAGCCCGGGGTCGGCCGGTGCGGCGCGTTGGGGCCGTTCCACAGTTCCGGCCAGCCGAAGACGGTCAGCGCTGCGCCGGAGAGGCGCCCGCGCCCGGCCTTGACCAGGTCGAACTGGCCGGGCCCGTCCTTGTCCGCTTCGCGCCCGGCACTGCCGAAGTCCAGCGGCACGGTGATATGGCTGTCGAAGGAAATCATGTGCTCGTGCAGGGCATTGGCCTGCTCGACGATCTTGCGCGGGTAGCCGGCATCGTTCTTCCAGTACAGCCAGCCGGCGGCAGCGGCGCCGATGCCGAGCGCCAGGGCCAGCGGCAGGCCGATGTACAGGGCTTTGCGGGAGCGGGGTTTGGTCATTGCCATCTCGGTCCGTTTCCAGGAGGACGATCCTGCCGGGACACGGGCAGAGATCGGTGTCAGGGGAAGGACGAAGACGGGGCGGGGAAATTTATCCCGGGATGCACGCCTAAAGTTTTATTTGTAACGGCCGATGTCCTGTTCAGATCCCTTATCTCAGGACGTTTTTTCTCATGGCCGATTACCTCAGCGCACTGGCATCGAATCTGTCGATCAACGGCACCCACAGCAACGTGACCAACAAGACCAACGTCGATGGTCAGGCGGTGGCCGCCGAAGGCAGTGTGAAGGCCGATCTGTCCACCGTGCGCAGCGACGGCAAGCCGGCCGCGACGGCGTCGGACAGCAGCGAGTCGAGCGAGTCCCAGGAAATCAAGCAACTGCGCGAGCAGGTCAAGAAGCTCCAGGAGCAACTGGCCGAGCGGCAGAAGGAGCTGCAGGAGGCGATGTCGAGCAAGGGCGACGAGCAAGCCAAGGCCGTGCGCGTGGCGGCGGCCCAGGCGGCGGTAGCGACCGTTACCGGGCAACTGCTGACGGCGACCTCGGCATTGCTGCAGGCGCTGACCGAAGCGGGCGACAGCAGCGCCGGCAGCACGGTCAACACCACCGCCTGATCTGGCGCGCAAATAAAAAGGCCCGGCTTGCATGCCGGGCCTTTTCGTTTCAGTCCACCTGCGGCCGGTTCTGGCTGCGTTCGGCCTTGTAGCGTGCCGCCACCGCCGGTGCCGGCTTGGTCGCGCCGGTCTCCAGCCACTGGCGCATGCGGCTGGCATCGGCGAAGTGGGTGTACTTGCCGAAGGCATCGAGGATCACCATCGCCACCGGACGATTGTCCATCTTCGTCAACAGCACCAGGCAATGGCCGGCATCGTTGGTGAAGCCGGTCTTGGTCAGCTTGATATCCCAGTTCGGCTTGTTGACCAGGTGGTCGGTGTTACGGAAGCCCAGGGTGTAGTTGGGCTTGCGGAAGGCCACGGTCTTCTCGCGGGTGGTGCTCAGCTCGCTGAGCAGCGGGTAGTTGCGTGCGGCCAGCAGCAGCTTGGTCAGGTCGCGGGCGGTGGAGACGTTGCTCGGCGACAGGCCGGTCGGTTCCACGTAGCGGGTGCTGTTCATGCCGAGGGCCTTGGCCTTGGCGTTCATCGCCTTGATGAAGGCACCGTAGCCGCCCGGATAGTGGTGGGCCAGGGTCGCGGCGGCACGGTTTTCCGAGGACATCAGGGTGATCAGCAGGGTTTCCCGGCGGCTCAGCTCGCTGCCCAGGCGCACCCGCGAGTACACGCCTTTCATTTCCTTGGTCTGGGCGATGGTCATGGTCAGCATCTCGTCCATCGACTGCTTGGCATCGAGCACGACCATGGCGGTCATCAGCTTGGTCACCGAAGCGATCGGGCGAACCATGTCGGGATGGCTGGAGTAGAGCACCTGGTTGGTTTGCAGGTCGACCAGCATGGCGCTGCCGGAGGCCAGATGCAGTTTGGACGGGTCACGCTGGGCCTGGGCGGCGGGTTGAGCGACGGCGTTGGCAGTGACGCCGGCGGTACCAGTGAGCAACAGCAGCAGACTCAGAATCGAAAGGGAGGTTTTCACGTAGGTGCTCACTAAAAGAAGGTATGTCGTTGGCTATGCAAGGATTTTTATTTTTCTAAGCGTGACATTGTGGAGTATGGCTTATGCAGTGTCGAATGCCTTATGAATAAAGGGCGCAAGGTGAAAGATGTTTAATCCTCCGGCAACTCTGTCTTTTCCCGGGTGCTGTCGTTTCGCAGCGATGACCGGGTTTTTGGCAGTGGCAGCGCCGGGCGGCGTGGGAGCTAATATGAAAAGCCCTGCTATAAGCAGGGCATTTCATTCAGATTCCGTATATTGAATTGAGAACCGCTTCGGCAATGACTTTGTGAACATAATCATTGGGAGTCTGAAGGCCGTTTCCAGTGAGATCGTAGAATCTTTTGTTTTTCGATATCCCGTCCCACACCGATGTAGTGTCGACAGTGGTGATGTTCTCGTTCGATATGGCTATGTCTTTCAGGGCGGCGGTGTAGCGATTGATGTATTCGTTGTGATGGATTTTCGAACTTGGATTTGCCCGGATAGGACTCACCAGCACGAATGCGGTGGCAGGATTTTTTGCCCTGACGCTCTTGATGACATTTTCGATATTGGCCTTGTACTTTTCTGGCGCAATGTTGTAGCTGTCGGTCATCCCGAATGCCAGGACTATCAGGTCGGAGCTCTGGTCATTGAGCCTGGTGTCAACCCACCAACCGGCATGCGAGGAGTTGATTTGCGGTTCGGAGTTGTTTCGATACAGATATTTGCCGGGACGTGTTTTCTCCACGCTCGACATCACAAGATTCACATATCCATGGGTACTGTTCGTGCCATAGGTGATGGCGTCGCCGAAGAACGTGATGCGGATCTTTCGGTTCGGGTATTTCTTTTCCAGGTTCTTTACGAAGCCGGTGGTCTTGATGTAGTAGCTTTCTGTCTTCTTGTAGTTGATGGAGTACTGGTATTTCTTGAACTCTTCGGTGATTTTTACGCCGGTTTTAGCGCTGTCCGCGAGTGAGGGTGCAGTAAAGCCGTAGGGCGCGCCCTTGATCTTCGACCCCGGCAGGATGGTTATTCCACGATCCGTCACCGAATAATCCTTGCCTTCTACATAGGTCTGCCCCAAGGGTTGGCTATAGACGGACTCAATCGACGCGGGCTTGAACGATGTCCTGTACTCGCTGGGGAAGTCATCGCTCACGAAAATGGTTTCGCCGATCACCTGGTCGCCCCGGAGCGGCAGTTTATCCAGCCTTTCCTTTTCTGATATTTGCTTGTTGCAGTACGGAGTATTGCACTCCTCGAACGCCTTCCCTTTTTTTACGTCCTCGCTGTGTGCCGACGTGCAGAATGTCAAGGCCAGGAGAAGTGCTATCGATTTATTTCGCTTCATGCGCTACCTGCAAATTAATCAGCGTTTCTTTCAGAAAAACTCGCGGATTCTATCAGGGCGCGGTCGGGCGTGGCGAGTTGGGTTCAGGGCTGAACGGGCAATAAAAAGCCCCGCCATGAAGGCGGGGCAAGGGGAGGTGTGCGGAGCAACGCACAAGGGAAAGTCGGGGGACCTAGGCCTCGAACGACTCGGCGGCGATATCGCGCGCCTTCGCTTCGGCATCCGGGAGCGACAGGATCGGACCGCCGATCTTCTCGCCATCGCGTACCAGGTACCAGCAGACCAGCAGTCCGACATCCCTCAAGGCGGATGGAACGGCGCTGCCGACGACGGACATGATGCTGATAGTGGCCATGGTGAGTGCTCCCTCTGGGGTCATGGCTGCTACCTTACGTTCCGCTTCGGCTGCGGTGAAATCAGTGTTCTCAATAGTGTTCATTGATGAAATCCACTACCAGCGCGGCGGTCCGTAATAGACCGGTGGCGGGCCGTAGTAGCGACGGTAGTGCGGCGGCGGCACCGGCACATAACGCTCTACCACCGGGTACGGTTGGTAGTACACCGGTTGTGGCGGCGGCTGGTAATACACCGGAGCCGGTGGTGGCGGTGGGTAGTAGGCCGGGGCCTGTTCGACGACCACGGTACGGTCGCGGCCACCGGAGACGGCGGCACCGACCACGGCACCCACTACGGCTGCACCGATGACCGGACCCGCGCCCCAGCCACCGCCGCCATGGGCGGAGGCTTGTCCGGACAGGGCCAGGGCACCGATCAGCAGGGCGATACCGGGGATATGACGATTCATGATGACTCCTCGCAGGGCATAACACCGCCCGTAGAACGGGTCGGGGATACCACTATGACCACTATTTCAAAAGGTTTCGCCGGGGTGTTTGGTAAAGGTTTTGTAAGGGCCGATCAGCGGTCGTGAGCCGGCTTGGGCATACTGTGCGCTTTCGTGGTTTTCCGGAGTACGTCATGACCCCCAGCAAAGACACCGTCCTGTGCATGTCCCTGGCCGGCCGCCCCGGCACCTTCGGCGTGCGCTTCCACAATCACCTGTATGAGCAACTGGGGCTGGATTACTACTACAAGGCCATGACCACTGCGGACCTGCCGGGAGCCATTGGCGGGATCCGCGCACTGGGAATCCGTGGTTGCGGGGTGTCGATGCCGTACAAGGAGGCCAGCATCGCCCTGGTGGACGAGCTGGACCCGTCGGTAGCGGCCATCGATTCGCTGAACACCATCGTCAACACCGACGGCCATCTCAAGGCCTACAACACCGACTACATCGCCGTGCGGCAATTGATCGACGAGCATCGGCTGGATCCGCGGCAGCCGTTTGCCTTGCGCGGCAGTGGCGGCATGGCCAAGGCGGTGGCCTGTGCGTTTCGTGATGCCGGGTTTGCCTCGGGCACCATCGTTGCCCGCAACGAAACGGCGGGGCGGCGGCTGGCGGAGCAGTGTGGTTATGAGTGGTGCGCCGAGGTGGGGGACTTGCGTCCGGCATTGCTGGTGAATGTCACGCCGATCGGCATGGCGGGCGGAGCGGAGGCCGAGCAACTGGCCTTTGCCGAGGAGGTGATCGAGGCGGCCGGGGTGGTCTTCGACGTGGTGGCAATGCCGGCCAGGACGCCGCTGATCGCCGCCGCCGAGGCGCGGGGCAAACCTGTGATCACCGGTCTGGAGGTGATTGCCTTGCAGGCGCTGGAGCAGTTCGTGCTGTACACCGGAGTGCGGCCGAGTCGGGAGCAGGTGGAGCGGGCTGTGGTGTTCGCCCGGGGTTAGGCGCCGCCAAGGCAACGCGGACCTTGTGGGAGCGGGTTCACCCGCGATTACGTCGGTGAATCCACCACCGCTATCGCGGGTGAACCCGCTCCCACAGAGTGCTCATCGCTCGCTTACTCGAGCCGGGCCAGGCGCTCTTCCAGCGCCGCGATCCGTGCCTCCAGCGCTTCGATCCGCTCCGCCGAAACGCCACTGGCCGCCCGCTCGGGGCCCTGCTGGCGCGCCGCGAGAATCGCTTCGATCTCCTCCGCATCGCCCAGGGCATGGGTGTAGCGGTCTTCCCGCTGCCCGGCCTGCTTCGGCAGGTGCAGGGCAAGGTCGCGGGCGATCAGGCGCTCCAGTTGATGTAGAACCTCGTCGGTATCGGTGAATTCATGCATGCGCTGGCTGCGGGTCAGCAGCTCGTTGAGCGTCTGCGGCCCGCGCAGGAACATCAGCCCCATCAGGATCAACTGCGCTGGTACCAGCTCCAGGCCCTTGTCCACCCGCTGTTCCCAGCGGTCGGCGCGGCTGCCCATCTGCAGGCGCACCAGGCCCTGGCCTTCGAGGTTGCGCAGGCTCTGGCCGATCTGGCCCTGGGTCAGGTTCATCACCGGTTCGCGGCTGGTCTTCTGGTTGCAGGCCAGCATCAGCGCGTTGAGGGTCAGGGGATAGGTTTCCGGATTGCTCGCCTGTTTCTCGATCAGCGAGCCGAGGATGCGCACTTCGGCGGGAGTGAAGCGGGCAGTGGCGGAAGTATCGTGCTCGTCGGACATGGCCCTGTCTCTTTACGGGAAAAGGGTCCTAGCCTAGGGGCGCAGGCGGGTAAAACACAAGCGACCGATGGCGCGTGGCCACCGGTCGCTATCGGTATCAGGCGCGGCGTGCTTCGGCCTGGCAGGCGGCGGCGGTGAAGAGCACGTCGGTGGAGGAGTTCAGCGCGGTTTCCGCCGAGTCCTGCAGGACGCCGATGATGAAGCCCACCGCCACCACCTGCATGGCGATCTCGCTGGGGATGCCGAACAGGCTGCAGGCCAGCGGGATCAGCAGCAGCGAGCCACCGGCCACGCCCGAGGCGCCGCAGGCGCAGACAGCCGCGACCACGCTGAGCAGCACGGCGGTCGGCAGGTCGACGGCGATGCCCAGGGTATGGACCGCGGCCAGGGTCAACACGGTGATGGTGATCGCCGCACCGGCCATGTTGATGGTGGCGCCGAGCGGGATGGACACCGAGTAGGTGTCTTCGTGCAGCCCGAGTTTCTCGCTCAGGGCCAGGTTGACCGGAATGTTGGCCGCCGAACTGCGGGTGAAGAACGCGGTGATGCCGCTTTCACGCAGGCACATCAGGGTCAGCGGGTAGGGATTGCGGCGGATCTTCCACCAGACGATCAGCGGGTTCATCACCAGCGCGACGAACAGCATGCAGCCGATCAGCACCGCCAGCAGGTGCAGGTAGCCGAGCAGGGCATCGAGGCCGGACTGCGCCAGGGTCGAGGCGACCAGGCCGAAGATGCCCAGCGGGGCGAAGCGGATCACTACGCGAACGATCAAGGTCACGCCGTTGGACAGGTCATCCAGCACGGTACGGGTGGTTTCGCCGGCATGGCGCACGGCGACACCCAGGCCGATGGCCCAGGCCAGGATGCCGATGAAGTTGCCGCTCATCAGGGCGTTGACCGGGTTGTCCACTGCGCTGAGCAGCAGGCCTTGCAGTACTTCGGTGATCCCGCCTGGTGCACTCATCTGCGCTTCGCCGGTGCTCAGCACCAGGGTCGAGGGGAACAGCATGCTCCCCACTACCGCGACTACTGCCGCGCCGAAGGTGCCCCACAGATACAGGGCGAGGATCGGACGGATATGGGTTTCCTGGCCGTGCTTGTGGTTGGCGATCGAGGCCATGACCAGGATGAACACCAGGATCGGTGCTACCGCCTTCAGGGCGCTGACGAACACCTTGCCGACAAAGGCCAGGCTGGCGGCGGCCTGGGGCGCGACCAGGGCGAGGGCGATACCGGCCACCAGGCCGATGAGGATTTGCAGCACCAGGCTGGTGCGATTGAGCAGCTTCAGAACAGGGGTCATAGGTGGATGGCCGGACGAAAAAGGGCGGGACTGTACCACACCTGCACCACTCGGTACCCGGAGCCCGTCCGGCGGTAGTGGCCGGGTCAGGCCAGCGGCCAGTTGAACAGCTCGCGGCGTGCGCCCTCGGTGATGGCGACAATGCCCGGGTGCTTGACCTTGCGCTCCACCGAGATGGCGTAGAACGACTCGGTCACCGCATCGGTCTGGCCGATCAGTTCGACGTCGTATTGCCGGCAGACTTCCTCGGCAATCACGCTGGGGGCGATGAAGATGCCGCTGCCGGACTTGCCGAAGGCCTGCATCAGCGCGCTGTCATCGAATTCGCCGACGATCCGTGGCTGCAACTGCTGCTCGGCGAACCAGCGCAGCAGACGGTTGCGGACCATGGTTTCCTGGCCAGGGATCAGCAGCGGCGCATGCTGCAGGCAGGCGGGGAAGGGCAGGGGCTGGCGTGCTTTCAGCTCCGGGGTGGCGAGAAAGCTGATTCCGCATTCGCCGAGCTTCTGGCTGTAGCCCTTGATATCCAGGTGACCGGGCATCGGGCTGTCGGAGATCACCAGGTCCAGGCGCTGGATCGCCAGGTCGGCGAGCAGGCGTTCCAGCTTGTCCTCGCGGCAACTGATGCGCAGCGGCTCGGCCAGCTCCATGGTGGGAGCAATCAGGCGGTAGACGATGGACTTGGGCACCACATCGGCCACGCCGACGCGGAACAGCACCTGCTGGTCCTTGGGCTGGGCCCGCAGCATGGCCTCCAGTTCGCCGCCGATCTGGAACATCTGCTCGGCGTAGGACAGCGCCTGGCGTCCGGTCTCGGTCAACTCCAGCTGGCGACCGACGCGCTGGAACAGCTCGATGCCGTAGGTCTGTTCCAGCAGGCTGATCTGGCCGCTGATGGTTTGCGGGGTGAGGTTCAGCTGTTCACAGGCGCGGACAATGCTGCCGGTCTTGGCCACCACCCAGAAGTAATGCATTTGCCGGTAATTGAGCATGGCCGGTCTCTATTCGGAAAAACCGAAGTATAACCGCTGAAAATACGAATTTTTCTGAAGTTTTCCGCTCTCTAGAATGCCTGCCATTGCGGTGCCATCTGTCGTGGCACCGACGACATTCCAGTGAGGACGACATGCTCCATATCAAATCCATCGGTACACCCCTGGTCCTGGTGCTTGCCCTGTTCGCCATGAGCGGCTGCGAGCAGGCCGAGAAATCCGCCCAGCAGGTGCTCAACCAGGCCGCCGAGTCGGCCAAGCAGGCCATCGACAAGACCAACGAAGCGGCCCAGCAGGCGTTGAGCGAAGCCACCGGCTCGGAGAAATCCGAGAAGGAAGAAAGCAAGGACACTGACGGTCAGAAAATCTGACCTATTTTTTCAATAACCAATAATCAGGATCTGATTCATGGAATACCTGTTGGAACTCGCTGCAAGCCCGACCGCCTGGGTCGCCCTGGCCACCCTGGTGGCCATGGAGATCGTCCTGGGTATCGACAACCTGATCTTCATCTCGATCCTGACCAACAAGCTGCCCGTGGAGTACCGCTCCAAGGCTCGCCGCATCGGTATCTCCATGGCCCTGATCATGCGCCTGGCGCTGCTCAGCACGGTGGCGTGGATCGTCCAGCTCACCGAGCCGGTGATCGACATCCTCGGCAAGAGCTTCTCGTGGAAGGACATGATCCTGATCGCCGGTGGTCTGTTCCTGCTGTGGAAAGCCACCAAGGAGATCCATGAAAGCGTGGACCCGCGGGCCAAGGAAGAATCCGCAGCCTCGTCTACCATTACCCTGGGCTTCGCAGCGGCCATTGGCCAGATCCTGTTGCTGGACATTGTGTTCTCCATCGACAGCATCATTACCGCCGTGGGCATGACCGAACACCTGCCGATCATGATCATCGCCGTGATCAGCGCCGTGATCGTCATGCTGGTAGCTGCCGATCCGCTGGCCAAGTTCATCAATGACAACCCGACCGTGGTGATGCTGGCCCTGGGCTTCCTCATCATGATCGGCATGACCCTGATCGCCGAAGGCTTCGGCGCCCACGTACCGAAAGGCTACGTCTACGCGGCCATGGCCTTCTCCACCGCGATCGAGGTGCTCAACATCATGTCGCGCAAGGCTCGCCAGCGTCGCGAGGCGGCCGAGGGCTGATAACCGGATCTGTTGCGTGCTGTAGTTTGGGGGCTCCGTTTGGAGCCCCTTTTTTATGGGGCTGGATCAGTGCGCGTTGGCGTGGCGGCGAGGCGCCCGGTGATGCATCGCAGCGGCAGGCTTGACCGGTGCATGCGGGGCCTGGTGATGCAGGTGGTGACGGCGGGCGATGCGCAGCACGCCCCACAACATTGCAGCGGCTACGCTCAGCCAGGCTGCGATCAACATGAAGATAACCATGGTCAGGCTCATGGGTGCCTCCTTCTTCTCTACAGGCGGGACCTGTAACTCAGACACCTCATCAGTCTAGACGCTCAGTTATTTCAGGCTATTGACCGAAGGTCCAAGGCTCAGACCGCTTTGTTCCAAGCCGGGCGCGGGCTATACCGATGCCGTCCGTCGGCCTATGATCGCCCCTCAAGGCCGGGCGCTGTCTGCCTGGCGACCGTTCAAGCGAGGACTCATGCCGATCCTTTCCACCTCTTCGCGCCGCCTGCTGGCGGCCTGTCTCGTCGCTGGCAGCCTGGCCGGTTGCGCCAGCCAGCCGTCTTCCGATCTCAAGCAACTGCCGCAGCGGGTCGAACTCAGCGCGGTACCGTTCTTCCGTGGCAATGCCGAGCAGAGCGCGCCGATGGCCCTGGCCGCAGTGCTGTCCCAGCAGGGCGTGCGCATCACCCCGGGTTTGCTGGGCTTGCCCAAGCAGCCGGAAAAACTGCAGGCCGGCGTGGAAAACGCGGCACGCCAATACGGGATGGTGGTGTATCCGCTGGAGGCCCGCCTGTCGGCGCTGTTGAGCCAGGTGGCGGCGGGGTATCCGGTACTGGTGCGCTACCAGGAAGGTTCGGCGTTCTGGAGCGAGCCGCGTTACGGACTGCTGGTGGGCTTCGATCGTTATAAGGAACGGGTGCTGCTGAGGGCGGGCAATAGTCGGCGGCTGCCGATGGATTTCGACTCGTTCGAATCGGCCTGGAAGAAGGAAGGGGGCTGGGCGGTGCTGGTGCAGCAGCCGAAGCAATTGCCGGCCGGGGTGGATCGGCAGCGTTGGCTGAAGGCAGCCAATGAACTGGCGGCGGCGGGGCAGGAGCAGGCAGCGCGGCAGGCGGTCGAGGCGATCGGGCGCTGAGTCTTGAGGTGTTCTTGAGGGCCTCATCGCCGGCCACGCCGGCTCCCACAGGTTGCGGTGGGTGCCGGCGTGGCCGGCGATGCGGTGCCGGGTGCGTTAAACGCCCAGGCGATCGCGCAGGCTGTAGTACCAGGCACCGATGGCACTGAACGGCACACGGAACATCTGACCACCCGGGAACGGGTAGTGCGGCAGTTCGGCGAAGGCGTCGAAGCGCTCTGCCTGACCACGCAGGGCCTCGGCCAGGACCTTGCCGGCCAGGTGGGTATAGGTCACGCCGTGGCCGCTGCAGCCTTGCGAGTAATAGATGTTGTCGCCGATCCGGCCGACCTGCGGCAGGCGCGACAGGGTCAGGAGGAAGTTGCCGGTCCAGGCGAAGTCGATCTTCACGTCTTTCAGTTGCGGGAAGGCCTTGAGCATCTTCGGCCGGATGATCGCTTCGATGTTCGCCGGGTCACGGGCACCGTAGACCACGCCGCCGCCGAAGATCAGGCGCTTGTCGCTGGTCAGGCGGTAGTAGTCGAGCAGGTAGTTGCAGTCCTCGACGCAGTAGTCCTGGGGCAGCAGGGTGCGCGCCAGCTCGTCGCTCAGGGGCTCGGTGGTGATCACCTGGGTGCCGCAGGGCATGGACTTGGCCGCCAGCTCCGGTACCAGGCCGCCGAGATAGGCGTTGCCGGCGACGATGATGAACTTGGCCCGGACCCGACCATTCGGAGTGTGCACCACCGGGTTGGCACCGCGCTCGATGCGCACGGCCGGGGACTGTTCGTAGATCTTGCCGCCCAGGGATTCCACGGCGGCGGCTTCGCCCAGTGCCAGGTTCAGCGGGTGGATATGGCCGCCGCTCATGTCGAGCATGCCGCCGACATAGTTGTCGCAGGCCACCACTTCGCGGATGCGCTTAGCGTCCATCAGTTCCAGTTGGGTATGGCCGAAGCGTTCCCACAGGCGTTTCTGCGATTCCAGGTGACCCATCTGCTTGCTGGTCAGGGCAGCGAACACGCCACCGTCCTTCAGGTCGCACTGGATGTTGTACTTGGCCACGCGCTCGCGAATGATGCGTCCGCCTTCGAAGGCCATTTGCCCGAGCAGTTGTGCCTGGCGCGGACCGACGGTGCGTTCGATGACATCGATGTCGCGGCTGTAGCTGTTGACGATCTGCCCGCCGTTGCGGCCCGAGGCACCGAAACCGACCTTGGCGGCTTCCAGCACGGTGACGCTGAAGCCGTTCTCCAGCAGGAACAGGGCGCTGGACAGGCCGGTGTAGCCGGCACCGATGACGCAGACATCGGTTTGTACTTCTTCCTGCAGGGCAGGGCGCTGCGGCACCGGATTGGCCGAAGCGGCGTAATAGGATTGTGGGTAAGGAGTGGCGGCCATGGTGGCGGTACCTCGAATCTGTGGCTTTGTAATTGTGTGTTTTGTATTTTTTACGGATGCGCCAATCCTATCAACAATAATAAACACCCGCCAGCCGGGCTGACGAAATCGCTCCAGTGCCGGGTAGTAATTAAAAAAATTCTATTATTCAGTGGTTTAGCTGAAAAAAGCGGTTGACACACTTTGTCGAACGCGTAGAATGCCGCCTCACAGCAGGCACATAGCTCAGTTGGTTAGAGCACCACCTTGACATGGTGGGGGTCGTTGGTTCGAGTCCAATTGTGCCTACCAAATATCACGAGAAGGGCGATCCGCAAGGATCGCCCTTTTTGTTTTCGGCTTCAGCTGCGTGCCACTCAGGCAGTCATCTCGACCCACTCATGCTCATTGCGCCCGAACACCGCAGACTCGTCGGCTTTCGCGCTGGGCTCGACGATCACCGGGCCGAAGCGCACCTCGATGAACGCGCAGTAGCACGCCCGCATCGCCACATCCGCTGGCCCGGGCACGGCTTCCAGGCCTTTCTTTTCCCAGTTGGCAATGGTTTGAACATCGACCCGCAACAGGGCTGCCAGCTCGCTTTGGACAAGATCCTGCTCCTTTCTCAGGAAGCGGAACTGATGACCGGACATGGGCGTCCTCTGGCCGAGGATATCTGCGGCGATGGTCCGGTGCAGACCATCGATGTCTTCGATGACGATGCCGTCGCCATATGGGCTCTCGACCATCTTGTAGCCGTTTTTCAAGAAGATGCCGGTCAGGCCGCAGCCGGTGTATTCGTACATTTCAAACCTCTCACGCTACATGTCTCGAGCTGCTGGTTCGTCCGTCGAGGCTAGCGCCTCACTCCATGGACCTATAATTTTTATAGGTTGATTTATGCTAGCCCGCAATTGAGGGCCGTCAACTGCCAACTGATTGCCAGTAATTGCTTGTCTTCAGGAGAAGGTTCACCTTTAAGTTTTCGACAGATCTTTTGAAGTCGCTGATTCCTTTGCAGATTTTCTTCAAATGAAGTGTTGACAGCCTCAACCAGATGCGTAGAATGCCGCCCCACAGCAGGCACATAGCTCAGTTGGTTAGAGCACCACCTTGACATGGTGGGGGTCGTTGGTTCGAGTCCAATTGTGCCTACCAAACATCACGAGAAGGGCGATCCGAAAGGATCGCCCTTTTTGTTTTGGGCGATTTTTCCATCGCTCTCTTTCAAGGCGCCTCAGGGCGCCTTTTTTGTTTCCGTCTCCTGTCCCTTGCTTCATACATTTGTATAGCCAGGCCGACCCGCGCCCGGATTTTGTCGATGTTCACCCTCCTTGCACCTGCCTAACCTTCCGCCGAGGCAGCGTTGATTCAATAACAACAAGGAGACAACCAATGCCTGTACAAACCGAGCATGACCCGCGTTTAAAGCGTGCACTCAAGACGCGACATATCAGCATGTTGGCCCTCGGCGGCGTGATCGGCGCCGGCCTGTTCGTCGGCTCCAGTGCCGTGATCGCGTCCACCGGCCCTGGTGCCTTCATTACCTACGCCATCACCGGCCTGATCGTCGCCCTGGTGATGCGCATGCTGGGGGAGATGGCCGCGGCCCATCCGTCCCAGGGTTCCTTTGTCGACTATGCCAGGCTGGCCTTCGGCCGCCCCGCCGGCTATATGACCGGCTGGCTGTACTGGTATTTCTGGGTGATCGTCGTCGGCTTCGAAGCCGTGGTCGGCGGGCAGATCATCAATGGCTGGTTTCCCGACCTGCCGGTCTGGGTCATCGCCCTCGGCCTGATGGTCGGTATGACCCTGCTGAACCTGATGTCGGTGCATTCCTTCGGTGAGGCCGAATACTGGTTCGCCGGGATCAAGGTGGTGGCCATTATCGTCTTCCTTGCGGTCGCCGGTGCCTGGGCCTTCAAGCTGTGGCCGGGCTCCACCGCCAGCTTCGCCAACCTGACCGACCACGGCGGTTTCCTGCCCCATGGTATCGGCTCGCTGTTCACCGGCGTGGTGGTGGTGATCTTCTCCATGACCGGCGTCGAAGTGGCGACCCTGGCCGCCGCCGAATCGGAAGATCCGTCGCGCAATATCCGCAAGGCGGTCAACACGGTGATGATGCGCATCCTGGTGTTCTTCGTGCTGGCCACCTTCTTTATCGTCGTGGCCCAGCCCTGGACCGAGATCGTTCCCGGCAAGTCGCCCTTCGTCACCACCCTGGAGCGCATCGGCATCCCCGGCGCCGGCGACATGCTGACCCTGGTGATCCTGGTCGCGGTGCTGTCGGTGCTCAACGCCGGCCTGTACACCTCGTCGCGTCTGCTCTACGTGCTGGCCTCCAATGGCGAGGCGCCGCGCTGGATTGCCGCTACCAGCCGCCGCGGCGTACCGGTGCGCGGGGTGATCGCTTCGACCCTGGTCGGTTACGGCTGCGTGGTGATCGCAGCACTCTGGCCGGACACCGTGTTCCAGTTCCTGATCAACTCCTCGGGCACGGTGTTCCTCTTCGTCTACCTGATGATCTGCCTGTCCCAGCTCAAGCTGCGCCGCCGCTGGGTCGCCGAAGGCTCGCTGAAGTTCGCCATGTGGGCGCACCCGGTGCTGCCGCTGCTGGTGACCGCGACCATCATCGCCGTACTGGTGAGCATGGCCTTCGACCCCTCGACCCAGATCAGCCTGCTGCAATGCGTGATCGCCATCGTCGCCATCGCCGCCTCCTACCTGGTGTTCCGGGTCTCTGCGGGCAGCTCCGCGGCGACCATCCAGCCCGCGAAAAACGCTTAACCACGCCGTATCGGACAGCGCCCCCGAGCCTGGGGGCCGTCAATGGGAAGCCAACAGCATGTCAGCGAAACTTGATTTGACCCATCTGCCCAACAAACCGCTCTGGTTCGAAGCAGGCCCGTCCCGCGAGCGCCTCGGCAGCGCGGTGGAGGCCGACATCGCCATCGTCGGCGCCGGCTACACCGCACTGTGGACCGCCTACTACCTGCTCAAGAGCGACCCGTCGCTGCGCGTGGTCCTGGTGGAAAAGCGCGAAGTCGGTTTCGGCGCTTCCGGGCGCAACGGTGGTTGGGCGTCGGCGATCTTCCCGATCTCCCTGACCCGAGTGGCCGAGATGTACTCCCATGGCGCGGCCCTGGAACTGCAGGAAGCGATGAACCAGACCGTCGACGAGATTGGCCGCGTACTGGCCCTGGAAGGGGTCGAGGCGGACTACGCCAAGCAGGGTTTCCTGTCCCTGGCCCGCAGTGCGCCACAGATGAACCGGGCACGGGCGGCGGTTGAGGCTTCGGCGCGGTTCGGCCTGCCGCAGCAATGGCGGACCTTGGAGGCCGGTGAAGCCTTCACCAGGGTCGGTGCCCAGGATGTGCTTGGTGGCCTGTACACCGAACACTGCGCGCTGATCCACCCCGGCAAGCTGGTGCGCGGCCTGGCCAGGCTGGTCGAGAGCATGGGCGCGAAGATCTATGAAGGCTCCGAGGTCACCGAGCTGAGCCCGGGCCTGCTGCGCACCGCCCACGGTTCGGTCAAGGCCGAGACCCTCGTGCGCGCCACCGAGGCCTTCACCTCGCAGCAGCCGGGTCACTCGCGCTTCGTCATCCCGCTGTACTCCCTGGTCCTGGCCACCGAGCCGCTACCTCTGGAACTGCGCCAGCGCCTCAACCTCGACCAGCGCCTGGCCTTCAACGACATGCGTCACCTGCGGGTCTACGGCCAGGTCACCGCCGAGGGCCGGCTGGTCTTCGGCGGGCGTGGTGCCCCGTACAAATGGGGATCGGGCATGCCGGAACAGGCGGACCTGGTGGACAGCACCCACGCCAAGATCCACGAGACGATGCTGGAGTTCTTCCCGGCCCTGGCCGACACCCGCATCACCCATCGCTGGGGCGGTGCCCTGGGGGTGTCCCGCGACTGGTGCCCGACGGTCAGCATCGACCGCGACAAGCGCATGGCCTGGGCCGGCAACTACGTGGGTGACGGTGTCGCCACCAGCAATCTGGCCGGGCGCATCCTGCGCAACCTGATCCTCGATCGCGACGAAAAGATCAACCATCTGCCCTTCGTCAACCACCGCTCCCCGCTGTGGGAGCGCGAGCCGCTGCGCTGGCTGGGTATCAACAGCGGACTGGCTGTCGCCTCGCTGAGCGATATCGAAGAGCGCTTGACCCATCGACCATCCCGCACCGCGATGCTGCTGGAAAAGCTCACCGGCGCACACTAAGAGGAGAATCCCGTGACTGCTTTCACGATCATCAAAGGCACCACCCTGCAGGCCATGCCGCTCAACCCGGCGGGCCAGCGCGCCGGCGCCGACCAGGGCGACCCGCAGATCGCCACCCAGCGCCTGGCCCCCGAGGCCGTGGGCAGCCTCGGCGTGTGGGAGTGCCAGCCGGGTGGCTGGCCGGTAGTCAACCGGCCTGATACCGAGTTCACCTACATCCTGTCCGGCCGCGCCAACCTCACCGACGACGCCAGCGGCGTGGTGGTCGAGGTGAGCGGCGGCGACCTGATCATCCTGCCGCCGGGCTGGACCGGGCGCTGGGATGTGCTGGAGACCGTGCGCAAGGTCTACGCGATCTACTGATCTTCCTTTTCACCCGGCTGGCGGGCCACGGGCCACGCACCCTGGTCCGCCGGCCACTTGCAGAGAACAAAAAGCATGACTTCGACCATCGCAAACTGGATTTCCGGCGCTATCGCCACCACCACCAGCGGCCAGCAACTGCCGGTCTACAACCCGGCCACTGGCGTGATCAGCGCCCAGGTGCAGCTGTCCGCACAACAGGACGTGGAGGCCGCCGTAGCCTCGGCCAAGGCCGCGTTCCCGGCCTGGAGCAACCTGCCGCCGCTGCGCCGCTCGCGCATCCTCAATAAATTCCTCGCCCTGCTCAACGAACACCGCGACGACCTGGCCCGGCTGATCACCGCCGAGCACGGCAAGGTGTTCACCGATGCCCAGGGTGAAGTCACTCGCGGTATCGAGATCGTCGAGTTCGCCTGCGGTGCGCCGCAGTTGCTGAAGACCGACTTCACCGACCAGGTCAGCACCAATATCGACAACTGGACCCTGCGCCAGCCGCTCGGCGTGGTCACCGGTATCACCCCGTTCAACTTCCCGGTGATGGTGCCGATGTGGATGTTCCCGGTGGCCCTGGCGACCGGCAACACCTTCGTTCTCAAACCGAGCCCGATCGATCCGAGCCCGAGCCTGTTCATCGCCGAACTGCTCAAGCAGGCCGGCCTGCCGGACGGCGTGTTCAATGTGGTGCAGGGCGACAAGGACGCGGTCAACGCGCTGATCGAGCACCCGGACGTGCAGGCGATCTCCTTCGTCGGCTCGACCCCGATCGCCAACCACATCTACGAGACCGGCGCCCGCCACGGCAAGCGCGTACAGGCCCTGGGCGGGGCGAAGAACCATCTGGTGGTGATGCCCGATGCCGATATCGACCAGGTCGTCGACGCTCTGATCGGCGCGGCCTACGGTTCGGCCGGCGAGCGCTGCATGGCGATCAGCGTGGCGGTGTTCGTCGGTGAGGAAACGGCGGAAAAGGTCATGCCCAAGCTGATCCAGCGCACCCGCGAGCTGAAGGTGCTCGACGGCACCAACCTGGATGCCGAGATGGGCCCGATCGTCACCCGCGCAGCCCTTGAACGCATCACCGGCTACATCGAGCAAGGCGTGAAGGAGGGTGCCACGCTGCTGGTGGATGGTCGCGGGTTCAATGGTGAAAGCGCCGGTGAAGGTTGTGGTGACGGCTTCTGGCTTGGCGGCACGCTGTTCGACAACGTCACCCCGGACATGCGCATCTACAAGGAAGAGATCTTCGGCCCGGTGCTGGCGTGCCTGCGGGTCAAGGATTTTGCCGAAGCGGTCGAGCTGATCAACGCCCACGAGTTCGGCAACGGCGTCAGCCTGTACACTCGCGACGGCCATATTGCCCGCGAGTTCGGCCGGCGCATCCAGGTCGGCATGGTCGGCATCAATGTGCCGATCCCGGTGCCGATGGCCTGGCACGGTTTCGGCGGCTGGAAGAAGAGCCTGTTCGGCGATATGCATGCCTACGGCGAAGAGGGGGTGCGCTTCTACACCAAGCAGAAGAGCATCATGCAGCGCTGGCCGCAGGGCACCGAGAAGGGCGCCGAGTTCGCCATGCCGACCAGCAAGTAAGCTGCAGGAAGCAGCAGGCGGTCAGTTAGTCCTCCATTTGGGGCTGCTTTGCAGCCCTTCGCGAGCAAGCTCGCTCTCACCGATTCCGTGGGAGCGAGCTGGCTCGCGAAGGGTCGCAGAGCGGCCCCAAATCGCTCAGATCAGCTCGGTATTGCGCCCGGCCTGGATGGCAATCCAGAAGCGGGCGATGCCCTGGGTGGTGGTCGGCTTGATGGCGGTGAGCTGCTCCACCAGCTTGAGCCGGTAGACCAGGGTCTGGCGGTGGATGCCCAGGTCGAGGGCGGTGGCTTTCCAGTTGCCGTCGTTGTCGAGGAAGGTGATCAGGGTGCTCAGCAGTGCCGCACCCTGGGTGCGGTCGTGCTCGATCAGCGGGCCGAGATAGCGACCGACCAGGGCGCGGGCTTCGGCCAGGGACTTGGGCGCCATGATCAGTCCGGTTTCCGCCTCGCCGTAGCGCAGTACTCCATTGCCGGTCTCACGTGCCTGGGTCAGGGTCAGACGCGCCTGGCGCACGCTTTCGCGAAAACCGGTGGCGGCGGCAATGGCACCGCTGACGCCGACGACGGTGCCGTCGCCCAGGTGGCTGCGCAGGGTTTCCAGCAACGCATTGTCGTCTTGGCAGATCGCCAGCAGCAGTCCCTTGTCTTCCAGTAGCAGCGGGCCAGCCAGGTGCAGGGCAGGGGCCTGATGCAGTTCGGCGGCGCTCCAGGGGCCGCTGTCGCCTGGCTGGATCGCCACGGTCACCAGGCTGCCGCCAAGGCCGCGTCGCTCAAGAATCGGTCGGGCCAGGCTGAACTCCGTCTCGTTCTCCAGCAGGCTGCGCAACAGCGCCGCGCCTTCCTCGCGCTGTTGGTCGCGGTGAATCATCAGGCGTTCCAGCTCGACGCCGAGCAGACCCACCAGGGAACGCACCAGGATCGAGTCGTCGGCGCTGCGCTGGGCCTTGCGCGTCATCAGCAGGTTGGCCCGGGCGCGTCCTGGAATCGGGATGCGTTCGAGCGGCCCGCTGGCCTTGCTGGCGGTGGCAACGATGGTGGCGCCGCTGACCGCGTCTTCAAGGCTCAGGCCAAGGCCGAGGGCCTCGCCGAGAAGGTTCAGGCGCCCGGCCATGTCCGGGGCCTTGCGCAGGGCTTCGGCGTAGGTCTGGAACAGCCGTTCACTGGCATTGAAACGCTCGCGCTGGGCCTGCAGCACGCTTTCGATCACATGGTGGGAGAGCTTGACGAACTCCAGCTCGAAGCTGGCATGCAGCACCGGGAACAACAGGCGGTCTGCGGCCTCCAGCAGGCGCCCGCTGAGGGCCGGCGCGTCGGCGCGGGGGGCGACTACCAGGGCGCTGGGGTTGCTCTGCACCAGTTGCTCCAGCCAGGCCACCTGATCGTCTTCACCGGCTGGCAGGCCGAGGCCGGTGGTCATCACCAGGTCGCCGGGGGATACCCAGCGCCACGGGTCGGGCAGGTCCACGGTATGCGCCCAGGTGATCAACCGGCCGGTGCCGCCCAGGCCGGCGACGGCCTGCAGCTTGAGCAGTTCGATATCGATCAGGTCCTGTACCGTGAGCATGTTCTGTCATCCGCGGTGCCGAGGCGCGGCATGCGCTCGAAAGGCCTGCGCATGATCGCAGATGTGCTGTGGCATGGCGTATTGGGCGAGGGGATTTTTTGCGCGGAAAAAAAGGGGCGACTCACCAACGAGGCCGCCCGCAAAGGGAAATCAAGGGACGCGGATCAGTTCCACGCCACTCTGCACCAGCTCGAAGCGATCCTCGCCGAGGTGGTTGACCCGATCGCCGATAGCCAGGCGATAGGTGGTAATCGGCAATGAGGCGGCACTTCCATCGGCCTGCAGGGTGGCTTCCTGAAACTCATGCACGGGATAGATGCGTCCTTCGGCGTCCCGTGCATGAAATTGCCCGACCAGTACTGCTGTCATTTCGGTTATGACCTCTGAAAAAGATAATCTGCGTGGTTCATAGACCCTGTTGCCCTGTAGGAAGTTTTGTAGGAACAGGAAAAAAACCTGACGCCCAGTTCCCATCATCTATAACTGTCTATTCCCTTATTCACGCAGGTGGTGGTGGTCATGAGTCAGGTTTATACGGTCGCGGTGCTGGTTGGCAGTCTGCGCAAGGCGTCCCTGAATCGCAAGGTGGCCCAGGCGCTTGCCGAACTGGCGCCGTCGAGCCTGAAGTTGAAGATCGTCGAGATCGGCGACCTGCCGCTGTACAACGAAGACATCGATGTGGATCCACCAGCGGCGTACAAGACTTTCCGCGAACAGATCAAGGGCACCCAGGGCCTGCTGTTCGTCACCCCGGAATACAACCGCTCGGTGCCGGGTGCGCTGAAGAACGCCATCGACGTCGGTTCGCGGCCTTACGGGCAAAGCGTGTTCAGTGGCAAGCCGGGGGCGGTGATCAGCGTATCGCCGGGGGCGGTGGGTGGTTTTGGCGCCAACCATCATCTGCGCCAGTCGCTGGTGTTCCTCGACGTGCCGTGCATGCAGCAGCCGGAGGCGTATGTCGGCGGGGCGGCGAGCCTGTTCGACGAGCAGGGCAAGCTATCGGAGAAGGCACGGCCGTTCTTGCAGGGGTTTATCGATAGTTATGCCAAGTGGGTGGCCAGGCACCAAGGCTGATTTTGGGGCAACACTGACCCTGTGGGAGCTGGCTTGCCAGCGATAGGGCCGGCGCAGACGAAATCCTTGTCAGCGCCGGCCCTATCGCTGGCAAGCCAGCTCCCACAGGGGCCAAGGTGGGCCAGAGAACGCTTTATACCGACTGCGGCATTTCCCCCGCCGCCAGGCGCCGGTTGATATCCGCCACCACCTCCGGCAGCTCGTTGATGGTGTCGATCAGGTAGTGCGGGCGCGAACTTTCGAACAAGGCGTGAATGCGCTTGCGCTCGCTGGCCAGCTTCTCGCCATCAAGCGCTTTGTAGCCTTCGTAGGTCAGCCCCAGGGCATTCCCCGAGCACACCAGCGCCACCGTCCACATTCCGGCACGACGCCCTTCGAGGATGCCCGGCACGGTGTCGTCGACCTTCACGCAGGCCGCCACGTCATCGATACCCAGGGCGATCACGTTGGCCAGGGCCTGGGCCGGCCAGGGGCGGCCATTCGGGGTTTCGTCGGTAGCCACCACATGGTCGGCGACGTAGCCATTCTTCTCGGCCAGTTCCACCACCTTGTCCATGACCACCTTCGGGTAGCCGGAGCAGGAGCCGATCTTCAGGCCGTCGCCGCGCAGCCGGGTGATGGTGTCGAGGGCGCCGGGAATCAGCGCCGAGTGGGTGGCGATCTTTTCGATCTGCAAGGGCATGAAACGGTTGTAGATGGCGGTGACGTCATCGTCGCTTGGCGTCCGGCCGAACACCTTGCGGTAGCGTTCGGCGATCTGCGGCTGGTCGCACAGGGTGCGGATATGGTCCCACTTGCCCATGCCCATCGGCCCGCGGGCTTCGTCGATGGAGACCTGGACGTCGAACTCGGCGAAGGCCTCGACGAAGATCTGCGTCGGGGCGAAGGAGCCGAAGTCGACGACGGTGCCGGCCCAGTCGAGGATCGCGGCTTGCAGCTGTTGCGGGTTGCTGTAGTTCATTGCTGGGTTTCCTGTGCGAATTCGAGTGGGGACTTCAGATTTCCGTGACATTCATTTCGTGCAGCACCTGCGCCACCGCATCCACCGCGGCGTGCATGCCACCCTCGCCGACGCAGCCAATGCAGCCGACGCGGAAGGTTTCCACCTGGGTCAGCTTGCCCGGGTAGAGGATGTAGCCCTTGGCCTTGACCCGCTCGTAGAACTCCTTGAACTGGTAGCGGCTGTCCCGCGGGGCATGGAAGGTGACGATGATCGGCGCCTGTATTGCCTCCGGCAGGAAGCTGCGAAAGCCCAGCTCGGCCATGCCGGCCAGCAGCGCCTGGCAGTTGTCGGCATAACGCTGGTGACGGGCCGGCAGGCCACCTTCCTCGTGGTATTGCAGCAAGGCTTCGTGCAGCGCGGCGACCACATGGGTTGGCGGGGTGAAGCGCCATTGGCCGGTCTTGTTCATGTAGGCGTGCTGGTCGTGCAGGTCCATGGCCAGGGAGTGGCTGTTGCCTGCGGCGGCGGCCAGGGCGGCGTTCTCGGCGAAGACGAAGCCCATTCCCGGCACGCCTTCCAGGCACTTGCCGGAGGCGGCGATCAGCGCGGTGAAGGGCACTTCGGCGGCATCGATCGGCAGCGCGCCGAAGGAGCTCATGGCGTCGATGATCAGGCGCTTGCCGTGGCGGGCGACGACCTGGGCGATCTCTGCCAGCGGGTTGAGGATGCCGGTGCTGGTTTCGCAGTGGATCAGGGCGACGTGGGTCACGCTCGGGTCGGCCGTCAGCAGCTCATCGACATTGGCGGCGGTGGTCGGCTGGTCTTCGCCGGTCTGGAAGGTGCTGAACTCGCGACCGAGGACCTGGCAGATCTTCGCCAGGCGCTGGCCATAGGCACCGTTGATCAGCACCAGGACCTTGCCGTCGCGGGGCACCAGGGTGCCGATCGCCGCTTCCACGGCGAAGGTGCCGCTGCCTTGCAGGGGCACGCACTGATGAGTGGCATGGCCGTTGACGATGCCGAGCAGTTGCTCGCACAGGCTGGCGGTCAACTGGTTGAAGTCGCGGTCCCATGAGCCCCAGTCGGTGAGCATTGCACGGCGGGTGCGCTCCGAGGTGGTCAGGGGGCCTGGGGTCAGCAGGAGCGGGGCTTTACTCATTGCGGTGTTCCTCACGGCGTTGGCAGAAAGCTGATGGCGCTAGGTTGCAATTCCTCGATCCATCAATCAAATTGCTTGTCGTTATGCCAGCCATAAGTCAGGCCGATAGATATGAACCTGTTCCAGCTACGCGCCTTCGATGCCGTTGCCCGTGAAGGCAGCTTTACCCGTGCCGCCGCGCGCCTGTTCATCAGCCAGCCGGCGGTGACCGGGCACGTCAAGGCGCTGGAGGAGCACTACCAGATCACCCTGTTGCGGCGTACCGCCCGTCGGGTCGAACTGACCGAGGAGGGCACGCGCCTGGCGGCGATCACCCGGGCGCTGTTCGGCCTGGCCGAGGAAGCCCAGGCCATGCTCGAAGCCAACCGCCAGTTGCTCACCGGGCGCCTGGAGGTGGCGGCGGACGGCCCGCACCGGGTCATGCCGATGCTGGCGCAACTGCGTGAGCGCTATCCGGGCATCACCGTCAACCTGCGCCTGGGCAATGCCCAGGAGACCCTGGCGGCGCTGCTTTCCGAGCACGCCGATGTCGCCGTGCTGACCGAGGTGGAACCGCGCAAGGGCCTGTACCTGCAAGCCCTGGAGCCGTCGCGGATCTGCGCCTTGCTGCCGGCCGGGCATCCTTGGGCGCAGAGCTCCGACGAACTGCCGCTGGCTGAGCTGGACCGGCAGATCATGGTCCTGCGCGAGCCAAGTTCGATCACCCGGCGGACCTTCGACCAGGCCTGCGTCGATGCCGCCGTGCAACCGCAGGTGGTGCTGGAACTGGACAGCCGCGAGGCGGTGACCGAAGCGGTGGCGGCGGAGCTGGGCATCGGCATCGTCTCTTCGGCCGAGCTGGGCCACGATCCGCGCGTGGTGGCGCGGCCCATCGCCGCGACCGGGCTGGTCAACCAGCATATGCTCGGCTGCCTGGAGCGGCGCCGCGAACTGCGCCTGATCCAGGCCTTCCTTGGCCTGGCGCCGCAGGCATGAACCTGGCTTTTTCCCACGGTGGGCCTAACATGGCCGAGACCGGCACGACCCAAGGCGAATTTCTGTTGAACACGGCGAAAGACACCATCTCCATGCAACTGGTGCGCGAGGCGCTGCTGCAAAGCTGTGCGCCCGGAGCGGCGACCCTGGAGGTGCTGGGCCGGGCCGGCATCGATGCGACGCAACTGGAGCAGGCCGAAGCCCGCGTCCCCGCCAGCGCCTACGCCCGGTTGTGGCGCTTGCTCGCCCGGCGCTGCAACGACGAATTCTTCTGCATGGACCCGCGCGGCCTGCGCAGCGGCAGCCTGGCGTTCCTGTGCCGTTCGTCCATGGCCCAGCCCACGGTGGGCGCGGCACTGGCCTCGGCCCTGGAATTCCTCGGCCTGATGCTGGAGCACCTGCAACCGGTGCTGGTGCGCCAGCAGAGCCTGGCCGAGATCGTGATCGGCGAGCCGCACCAGGACGCCCGCCGCCCCTTCACCTACTTCACCTTCTGGATGATCGTGCACGGCGTGGCCTGCTGGCTGGCCGGGCGGCGCATCCCGATCCTGGCCATCGACCTGCGCTGCGCCGAGCCGGATTTCTGCGATGACTACCGGGTGATGTTCTCGCAGAACCTGCAATTCTCGCGGCCACGCACGCGGATGATCTTCGCCGCTGATTGCCTCGGCCTGTCGGTTCGCCGCAGCGCCGAGGAATTGCAGCGGTTTCTCGCCCAGGCGCCGGGCAACATCCTGGTCAAGTACCGCGACCCCGACAGCCTGGCCCGGCGCATCAAGGACGACCTGCGCCAGCAGCCCGCCGCCGAGTGGCCGGAAACCGAGGCCCTGGCCCAGCGCCTGTGCATTTCCGCCTCGACCCTGCGCCGTCGTCTGTCAGAAGAGGGCCAGACCTACCAGGCGCTGAAGGACAGCGTGCGCAAGGACCTGGCCATCGGCTGGCTGGCCCAGCCCGAGCTGAGTTTCGCCGAGATCGCCGAACGCCTCGGTTTCGCCGATACCAGTTCGTTCCACAAGGCCTTCCGCAAATGGTCCGGGAGCAACCCGGGGCACTACCGCAGCCTGGTCCTGGCCAACGCCTGATCCCGCTGCGGGGACGGGCTTCCCGCTGCTCGCCGGCAAGGAAGCTTGCCTAGGCTGCCGGCTCTTCAATCCGAGGAGCCTTGCTCATGACCGACGCCACACCTTCCGTTGTTTCGCTGCCCCTGGACGATCACCAGGCGCTCGACCGCTTTATCGTCCACACCTCGCCGGACTGGCTCAAGACGGCTTCCTACGATGAGGTGGAAGGACTGCGCAGCAGTCTTCTGCATCACCATCAACTCCAGGTTCAGGTCAGTACGCTGCTGGCGCAATTGCAGCCGGTGGAGGCGTTCGCCGTTTCGCGTCTGGCCGAGGCCCTGCGCGAGCTCTGCGGCTGCGATCCGCAAGTGCGCCGCGCGGTGTGGCGCGATGTCCGCCTGCAGGTCGAATACCCGGTGTTCCGCATCACCGACATCGACCTGCCGGTGTTCCGCCATTACCCGCGCGACAGCGATCTGTTGCAGCGACTGTTGCAGAACTTCGGCGCCGACCAGGCCAGTGCCGGCTACTACTATCCCGGCGCCGGCATCGTCGACCAGGGCCGGTTGCTGAAGATCGGGCCGGAGCGGGTCGCCGCTCGTTGTCGCGAGCTGGATGTCGGCGGCCAGTACCAGGCCCATCTGGACGAGGTGCTGACTCCGGCGGATCCGGCCGCGCGCCGGCAAGTGCTGCAACTGCTCGGCGACGACAAGCGCGCGACCCTCGCCGCCCATGCCTGGTGCAGTCGTCTCAAGGGCCAGATCGAGGCAGCCGCATTGCCGTTGCTGCTGGAGCTTGCCAACGCCGGACCGGCCGCCGCCAGCGCCCGTGGCCTCCAGTTGCTGGGCTGCAAGGTGCCCGATGCCCTGCTTCTGGAGGTCCCCGTCGCCGACCAGAGCGGTCTGGCCCGACAGCTGTTGCTGTACCTGCCCAACGATTCGCTGCGACCGCTGCGCCAGTATGGTTCCTGGAACGAGCTGAACGACGGGCTGGTCGCCGACCTGCGCGACGAACGCTATGTGGTCGCCTTGGCCCTGCGCCTCAAGCGCGACGAGCGTCTGGGTTTTCTGGGCAAGCTTCGCGCGAGCCTGGCGCAGGCGAGTCCGCAACTGCAGGCCAAGGCCCTGGTCATCGCCAGCGATCCCTTTGCCGCCCTGGCCGAGGAGCAGATCGAGCGGATCAAGGGCGAAGCTGCGGCGCTGGTCGTGCCGACGGCGGCGGTGGACCAGCAAGCCCATCGCCGCTGGGTCCAGGCCCTGGAGTCGGCCGGGCTGAGCGTGGCCGGCGTGCTGGCGTCGTTCATCCCGGGGGTTGGCGAGTTGATGCTGGCCGGATTGGTCAAGGACCTGCTCTCGGAAGTCTATGAAGGCGTCGTCGACTGGAGCCATGGGCAGCGCGAGGAGGCTCTCGAACACCTGCTGGGCGTGGTGAGCAACCTGGCGGCCACGGCGCTGGTCGCCGCTGGTTCGGTGGTGGCAATTCACGCGTTGCGCCGCAGCGGTTTCGTCGATCGCCTGGTGCCGGTGCTGCGCGGTGATGGCAGTCGCCGCCTGTGGTCGGCGCAGCTGGAGGGCTACCAGTCGACCGTGAGCTTGCGCGGCCAGGCCGATGCCGACGGTCTGACCCGCGAGCAGGGGCGCCACTGGTGGCGCAGCGCCGGGCAGTTGTTCGAGGTCCGTCAGGATCCGCACAGTCAGCGCTGGCGTCTCGTCGATCCCTTGCACGGCCAGGCCTGGAGCCCCGAACTGGTGGGTAACGGTGATGGTGCCTGGTGGACGGTCGGCGAGCATCCACTGCAATGGCAGGGCGTGGCCACTCTGCTGCGCCGCCTCGGCCCGCGCAGTGCCAACCTGACGGACGCCGCCTGCGAGCAGGCGGCGCTGATCTGTGGCTACGACGAAGCGCGGTTGCGTGCCTTGCTGGTGGAGCAGCGCGCCATGCCGGTGGCGCTGCGGCAGGTGCTCGCGGATTTCGATCTGGAGACGCGGATCCAGGGGTTTTTCCGTCAGTTGGACGAGGGCGTGGCGCTGGACCGGCTGGATGATGAACTGTGTCGTAGCTGCCGTGAACTTGTGCCTGGCAACCCGACCGATGCCGACGAGGCGGCGGCCTGGCGCGCTGATGCGCCGTCGTTGCGGGTGCAGTTGTTCGAGCAGGTGGCAGGGCGCTCCAGGCCCACCCTGGGAGTCCCCGGGCAAGCGCTGCAACGGGTGTTCCCAGGCTTGCCGGGACCTTTCATCGAGGCGCTGCTGGCGGATGTCGCTGCCCCGCAGCTTGCGCGAATGGAGAGCGGCGGACGCATTCCCCTGGCGGTGCAGGAGCAGGCCCGCGACACCCTGCGTGAAGTCCGCGTGATGCAGGCCCTGGAAGGCCTGTATCTGGATCCGGTGTGTGGCAGCGACAGCGTGCGCCTGGTTTTCGCCCTGTTCCGCCGCCTGCCCCGGTGGCCGCGTGGCTTGAGTTTCGAATTGCGCGAGGCCCACTTCGCCGGCCCGCTGCTGGAGCGCCTGCTGCCGGCCTTCGAGGCCCGGGAAACCTGTGTGCTGGTGGGCGACCGCGGACGCTTCGAAGTGTTCGACGAGCGCGGTGTGCCATTGGCCGGGACCACCGGGCGGCCGCTGGGGCTGTACCAGGCGATCCTCGAAGGCCTTGGACCGCAGCGCAGCGAGCAACTGGGCTATGGCGGCCAGGGGGGCAAGGAGGTGCTACGCAATCTGCTCTGCACCCAGGCCACCGGCGATCGCCAGCAACTGCCCGGCCTGCTCGGCATGAGTCCGCGCCCGAGCTTCTTCCGTACTCCACAGCGGCTCGTCGACGGCCGCCTGGGCTATCCCCTCAGCGGCCGTGGCACGCCGGGGCGGGTCACCCTGACCGGCATGGTCCGCACCCTGTATCCCAGCTTTGACGACCTGCAGGCCAGTATCTGGCTCGATGAGTTGCAGCAGCGCAACCTGGAGCCGATGAGCGAGCTGTTGCGTGGCCTGGAACACCTGCGGCTACTGGACGACAGCCTTGCTGGCTGGTTACGTGAATCCCCTGTATTCCGGCGTAGTGCACGGCGCCGGGTCGCCGACGAGATCCGCCGTAGCTGGTGCAGGCAATCCCCGGCGGTGCGCACGGTCGAAGGTCGGGTCATCGGCTATCGCTTGCGTCTTGAATACTCCAACGGCGGGGACTTGCCCGAACTGCCGGCAGACGTCGATTTCTCCCATGTGCTGGACCTTGGCCTGGCCGGCGCCGGGCAGGCCGGCAGGGTCGACGCTTTCCTGCGCAGTTTTACGCGGCTGCGCTGGCTCGACCTGGGCCACAACGGCTGCCGCGATATTCCTCCGGCACTCTCGAACATGACCGACCTGCGTGAGCTGCACCTGGGCGATAACAGCATCCAGTTGAGCGACGCCGGCCAGGCGACATTGTCCACCCTGACCCGCCTTGAGGTGCTGGACCTCGATCGCAACCCGCTCGAGCGCACGCTCGATGTCAGCCAGTTGCCGCGCCTGCGCCGCCTGAGCCTGCGTGGTACCGGGATCAGCAGCTTGCCCCGGGGCCTGCTGCGCCGCCCCTTCCTGGAGCTCGCCGACCTGCGCGGTAACCAGTTGCGTTCGCTGCCCGAGGATTACTTCACCGCGCCAGTGCGTTTGCGGGTAGCAACTATCCTGTTCGGCAACCCGCTGCCGGCGGCCGTGCGCGAGCGTCTTTGGACCCTGGAGCATGGCGTGCAGTTGCAGGAGACCAGTCCCGATGCCGTTCGCGAGCAATGGCTGGAGGGGCTCGGCGATATCCTCCTGCAACAGCGCAGCGAGCAGTGGCAGAGCCTGCGCGACGAGTCCGGTTCGCAGGCGTTCTTCGATCTGCTGGCGCGCCTGCTCGACACCTCCGAGTTCCGCCTGGTGCCCAGTCATCTGCGCGAGCGGGTGTGGCAGATGATTGCTGCCGCCGTGGAAGACAGCGAGCTGCGCGAGTCGTTGTTCCAGGTGGCCAATGCCCCGACTACCTGCGTCGACAGCGTCACCTCAAGCTTCAGCCAACTGGAGGTGCGTCTGCTGGTCAGCCTCGCCCGCGGCCGGGCGCTGAGTGGCGACCAGGGCACGGCCTTGCTGGCGCTCGCTCGCCGACTGTTTCGCCTGGATCGCCTGGAACAGCATGCGCGCGAGGTCATCGCCCAGCGCCGGCTGCTGGGCGACACGGTGGACGAGGTGGAGATGAGCCTGGCCTTCCGCGTACGCCTGGCGCAGGACCTGGACCTGCCGGGGCAACCCCGGACCATGCAGTTCGGCTACCTCTCCGGCGTCTCGCCCATGGACCTGACGGAAGCCAGGCGCACGGTGGATAGCGCCGAAGCGGGGCCGCAACTGGCAACCTTCATCGCCCGTTGCGATTTCTGGATCGACTACCTGCGCGAGCAGCATGGACGGGACTTCCGCAAGGTCGAAGGCGATTTCTGGGCGCGCCTGGAATCCCTGAGCGAGCAGCACGAGCAACTGCCGGAAGGGGACTATCTGCAACGCATGAACCAGCTCGGCAGTGATCGCGAGACGGCGCTTGACGCACTCGCGCTGAGCCTTACCGAGCGGGCGCTGGAGGACGCCGGGAAGCCCTGATCCAGATGCCGGCAATGGCCAAAGCAGTCAGCCAGATTGACAGCTTTGACCATTGCCGCACCGCGGCACCGGGGTGACTATTTCCAGACCTTCGAATTCCTTCCAAAAATAACAACGGGGAGTCTGGCGAATGCGTGAGTACAGCGCGGCGGCACGTTCTTTCAATTATCAGCAGGCGGCCGGGGCGGCCCTGGCCGGCAGCCTCGACGCGGTCAACGCCTGCGTCGAGTGCTGCGACCGGCATGCCGAAGGCGACGCCGTTGCCCTGTACTGGGAGGGCCGTGACGGCCAGAGCGCCAGCTACCGCTTCAGTGAACTGCGCGAGCGCGCCGCGCGTTTCGCCAATGTCCTCAAGGCCCAGGGCGTCGGCCCGGGTGACCGGGTGGCCGGGCTGCTGCCGCGCACGGTCGAGCTGCTGGTTACCGTGCTTGCCACCTGGCGCCTCGGCGCCGTCTACCAACCGTTGTTCACCGCGTTCGGGCCCAAGGCCATCGAGCACCGCCTGCACGCCTCCGGCGCCCGGGTGGTGGTTACCGAGCCGAACAACCGGGCCAAGCTGGACGAGGTCGAGCAATGTCCGGCCATCGTTTGCGTCAATGCCCGCGCGGACAGTGGCGACCTGGATTTCCACGCTGCGCTGGAGGCTGCCGACGCCGAGTGCGAGCCGCTGCTGCTGCCCGGAAATGCGCCATTCCTGATGATGTTCACCTCCGGCACCACCGGCCCGGCCAAGCCGCTGGAAGTGCCGCTGCGCGCCATCGTCGCCTTCCAGGGCTACATGCGCGACGCCATCGACCTGCGTCCCGAGGATGCCTTCTGGAACCTGGCCGATCCGGGCTGGGCCTACGGCCTCTACTACGCGGTCACCGGCCCGCTGTCCCTGGGCCATGCCACCACCTTCTTCGATGGGCCGTTCAGCGTGGAAAGCACCTGCCGGGTCATCGATAAATACCGCATCAACAACCTGGCCGGTTCGCCCACCGCCTACCGCATGCTGATCGCTGCCGGTGCGGCATTCTCCGACCCGATCAAGGGTCGCCTGCGGGTGGTCAGCAGCGCCGGCGAGCCGCTCAATCCGGAGGTGATCCGCTGGTTCCGCGAGGAGCTGGAAGTGACCATCCACGACCACTACGGACAGACCGAGCTGGGCATGGTCCTGTGCAATCACCACGGCCTGGAGCACCCGGTGCTCCTGGGCTCGGCCGGCTATGCCATTCCCGGGCACCGCATCGTCGTGCTCGACGAGCAGCACCGCGAGCTGCCGGCCGGACAGCCGGGGATTCTCGCCGTGGACCGCGAGCAATCGCCGCTGTGCTGGTTTGGCGGCTACCACGGCCTGCCGACCAAATCCTTCGTTGGCAAGTACTACCTCAGCGGCGACACCGTCGAGCTGAACCCGGACGGCAGCATCAGCTTCGTCGGGCGCAGCGACGATGTGATCACCACCTCGGGCTATCGGGTCGGGCCTTTCGATGTGGAAAGCGCACTGATCGAGCACCCGACGGTGGTCGAGGCGGCGGTGATCGGCAAGCCGGATCCGGAGCGCACCGAGCTGATCAAGGCCTTCGTCGTCCTTGGCGCCGGCCAGCAGGGCAGCGCCGAGCTGGAGGAAACCCTGCGCCAGCATGTGCGCCAGCGCCTGTATGCCCACGCCTATCCCCGTGAAATCGAATTCGTCAGCGAGTTGCCCAAGACCCCGAGCGGCAAGCTGCAGCGCTTCATCCTGCGCAACCAGGAAATAGCCCTTCAACAAGCGGCGCACGCCCACAAGGCCAGCGCCTGAGGAAACCGAAAATGCATATCGCCAACCACAACTTCATCGTCACCGGTGCCGCCTCCGGCCTGGGGGCTGCCACCGCAGAAATGCTGGTCGAGGCCGGCGCCCGGGTCATGCTGGTGGATCTCAATGCCGAGGCCGTCGCGGCCAAGGCCGCCAGCCTCGGCGAACAGGCTCGCCATGCAGTGGCCGATATCAGCCAGGAGGCAGCGGCCAAGGCCGCCGTCGATGCTGCCGTCGCCGCCTTCGGCAGCCTGCACGGGCTGGTCAACTGCGCCGGTATCGTCGGTGCCGAGAAAGTCCTCGGCAAGCACGGCCCCCATGGTCTGGACAGCTTCAGCCGGGTGATCAACGTCAACCTGATCGGCAGCTTCAACATGCTGCGCCTGGCCGCCGCGGCCATGGCCGAAGGGCCGACAACGGAGGAGGGCGAGCGCGGGGTGATCATCAACACCGCGTCCATCGCTGCCTTCGATGGCCAGATCGGCCAGGCCGCCTATGCCGCGTCCAAGGGCGCTATCGCCAGCCTGACCCTGCCAGCGGCTCGCGAACTGGCCCGTTTTGGCATTCGCGTGATGACCATCGCTCCGGGCATTTTCGAAACCCCGATGATGGCCGGCATGACCCAGGAAGTCCGCGATTCCCTGGCCGCCGGGGTGCCGTTCCCGCCACGCCTGGGCCGCCCGACCGAATACGCCGCCCTGGCCCGCCATATCATCGAAAACAGCATGCTCAACGGCGAAACCATCCGTCTCGACGGTGCCCTGCGCATGGCTGCGAAGTAAGGAGTGAAGAACATGAGTCTTGCCAACGATCCGATCGTTATCGTCAGCGCCGTGCGCACCCCCATGGGTGGCCTGCAGGGCGATCTGAAAAGCCTGACCTCGCCGCAACTGGGTGCTGCGGCAATCCGCGCGGCGGTCGAGCGCGCCGGCATCGCCGCCGGCAGCGTCGAGCAGGTGCTGTTCGGCTGCGTGCTGCCCGCCGGCCTCGGTCAGGCCCCGGCGCGTCAGGCAGCCCTCGGTGCCGGCCTGGACAAGGGCACCACCTGCACCACCCTGAACAAGATGTGCGGTTCCGGCATGCAGGCGGCGATCATGGCCCATGACCTGCTGCTGGCTGGCAGCGCCGAGGTGGTGGTGGCCGGCGGCATGGAGAGCATGTCCAACGCTCCGTACCTGCTGGACAAGGCGCGCAGCGGCTATCGCATGGGCCATGGGCGGATTCTCGACCACATGTTCCTCGACGGTCTGGAAGACGCCTACGACAAGGGTCGATTGATGGGCACCTTCGCCGAGGATTGTGCCGAAGCCAATGGCTTCAGCCGCCAGGCCCAGGACGACTTCGCCATCGCCTCCCTGACCCGCGCCCAGCAGGCGATCAAGGACGGCAGCTTCGCCGCCGAGATCGTTCCGGTCGAGGTCACGGTCGGCAAGGAAAAGGTGCTGATCAGCGATGACGAGCAACCACCGAAGGCGCGCCTGGACAAGATTCCGCAACTCAAGCCGGCCTTCCGCGACGGCGGCACTGTGACGGCGGCCAACTCCAGCTCGATCTCCGACGGCGCGGCGGCGCTGGTGCTGATGCGTCGTTCGCATGCCCAGGCCCAGGGGCTCAAGCCGCTGGCGGTGATCCATGGTCATGCTGCCTTTGCCGACACCCCGGCACTGTTCCCCACCGCACCCATCGGTGCCATCGAGAAACTGATGCAGCGCACCGGCTGGAACCTCGGCGACGTGGATCTGTTCGAGATCAACGAAGCCTTCGCCGTGGTCACCCTGGCGGCCATGCACAAGCTGGAACTGCCCCACGACAAGGTGAATATCCGCGGCGGTGCCTGCGCCCTCGGTCATCCGATCGGTGCGTCCGGTGCGCGGATCCTGGTCACGCTGCTGTCCGCCCTGCGCCAGAAAGGCCTGCGCCGTGGCGTGGCGGCGATCTGCATCGGCGGTGGCGAGGCCACGGCCATGGCTGTCGAGATCCTGGACTGAGGTGCACCATGCTGGTTAACGACGAGCAACAACAGATCGCCGACGCCGCCCGGCAGTTCTCCCAGGAGCGCCTGCGGCCGTTCGCCGAACAATGGAGCCGCGAGCATCGTTTCCCGAAAGAAGCGATGAGCGAGATGGCTGACATGGGCTTCTTCGGCATGCTGGTGTCGGAGCAGTGGGGCGGTTGCGATACCGGTTACCTGGCCTACGCCATGGCCCTGGAGGAAGTGGCCGCCGGTGACGGTGCCTGTTCCACCATCATGAGCGTGCACAACTCGGTGGGCTGCGTGCCGATCCTCAAGTTCGGCAACGACGAGCAGAAGCAGCGCTTTCTCACCCCGCTGGCCAGCGGCGCCATGCTCGGCGCCTTCGCCCTCACCGAGCCCCAGGCGGGCTCCGATGCCAGCAGCCTGAAGACCCGTGCCCGCCGCGACGGCGACCACTACGTGATCAATGGCTGCAAGCAGTTCATCACCTCCGGCAGCAACGCCGGGCTGGTGATCGTCTTCGCCGTGACCGATCCCGCCGCAGGCAAGCGTGGCATCACGGCGTTCATCGTGCCCACCGACAGCCCCGGCTACCAGGTGGCGCGGGTCGAGGACAAGCTCGGCCAGCACGCCTCCGATACCTGCCAGATCGTTTTCGATGATGTTCGCGTGCCGGTGGCCAACCGCTTGGGCGAGGAGGGCGAAGGCTACAGGATCGCCCTGGCCAACCTCGAAGGCGGCCGCATCGGTATCGCCGCGCAGTCGGTGGGCATGGCCCGTGCGGCCTTCGAGGTGGCCCGCGACTACGCCCGTGAGCGCGAAAGCTTCGGCAAGCCGCTGATCGAACACCAGGCGGTCGCCTTCCGCCTGGCGGATATGGCCACGCGGATTGCCGTGGCCCGGCAGATGGTGCATTACGCTGCGTCACTGCGCGATGCCGGGCGCGCGGCGCTGGTCGAAGCGTCCATGGCCAAGCTTTTCGCCTCGGAAATGGCCGAAAAGGTCTGTTCGGATGCCTTGCAGACCCTCGGCGGATATGGCTATCTGAGCGACTTCCCGCTTGAGCGGATCTACCGCGATGTGCGGGTCTGCCAGATCTACGAAGGCACCAGCGACATTCAGCGCATGGTCATTGCGCGCAATCTTTGAAGGGAGCAGCTCATGACATTCGAAACCATCCTCGTCGAGAACCGTGACCGGGTCTGCCTGATCACCCTGAACCGGCCGCAGGCGCTCAATGCCCTGAACCGCCAGATCATCGGCGAGCTGAACCAGGCGCTGGACGCCTGCGAGGCCGACGCCAACATCGGTTGCATCGTCATCACTGGCTCAGCCAAGGCCTTCGCCGCCGGTGCCGACATCAAGGAAATGGCCGAGCTGCAATATCCGCAGATCTATATCGACGACCTGTTCAGCGACTGCGACCGCGTGGCCAACCGGCGCAAGCCGATCATTGCCGCCGTGTCCGGCTTCGCCCTGGGCGGCGGCTGCGAACTGGCGCTGATGTGCGACTTCATCCTTGCCGCCGACAACGCCAAGTTCGGCCAGCCGGAAATCAACCTCGGCGTGCTGCCGGGCATGGGCGGCACCCAGCGCCTGACCCGTGCGGTAGGCAAGGCCAAGGCCATGGAGCTGTGCCTGACCGGCCGTTTGATGGGCGCCGAGGAAGCCGAGCGGGCCGGCGTAGTGGCGCGCATCGTGCTCCAGGCGGAACTGCTGGATGAAGCGCTGAAGGTGGCGGCGGTGATCGCCAGCAAGTCGATTCCGGTATCGATGATGGTCAAGGAAACGGTGAACCGCGCCTTCGAGGTCAGTTTGGCCGAGGGTGTGCGCTTCGAGCGCCGGGTGTTCCATGCTGCCTTCGCCACCGCCGACCAGAAGGAAGGCATGGCCGCGTTCATTGCCAAGCGCGAGGCGCAGTTCAAGGATTGTTGATGGGCGGGTGGGGAGGCTCGCGGCGAATGCGCTGGTGAATTCACTGACGCATTCGCTAGCAAGCGGCTCTCATGGCACACCGCATGACCTATTGATTTAGTGGAACCCTGTGGGAGCGGGTTGACCCGCGATGGCGTCGGTTAAGCCTCCATCGTAATCGCGGGTAAACCCGCTCCCACAGGGTCCGCGCCGCCCTGTAGGGCAGTGGCAACTGCTCCAGCAAGATGTACCGCCCGCCGCAAACCCTTCACCGCTGAAATGCCGCTTCCATTCAATGCAAGGAAGCGCCCTCATGACTCCTACCCCTTCGCCCCTGGGCCAGTTGGCCATCGACTCTCCCTTCTGCGGCCCCATTGCCCAGCGCTTCGCCAGGCGCCCGTCATTGCGCGATGTGGCCTGGTGCCTGATCTTCGAACAGTGCTTCCTGCACGGCCTCACCGAACCGGATCCGTCGGCGCTGCTGCTTTATCGCACCGACGCCAAGGGCGTCCAGCATGTCGAGGAACTGGCCGATGTACTGATCGAATGCTGTGCCCAGGGGACATCACTGAGCCTGGATGCCGACAGCGATTACCTGAGCTTCTACAAGGGTGCGGAAACACCATTCCGCAGCAAGGTCCCGGTTGCCGAGATACAGCTGCTGATCAACGAAAGTGCGCGCTCCCTGCTCTCCACCTATCAACAGGCGTTGTACGAGTACTGGAATTTCTCCGGTGATGGCGAGGGCAGCCCTTTGCGCTGGTTGGCCGACCACCTGCAACAGCAATGCAGCGCAGTCCTGAACCAGTCCTTTACCGATGGTTCCCTGGACAGCCTGGAGGCGGCGACGTTGCGGGTGATCGCCAGCTTCCCGAAGGCCAGCGACAGGGCATTGCTGAACAACCTGGTCGAGGTCAAGGTCAGCCTGCTCGGCCTGACGCCCTGCGTCGAACAGGGGCTGGATCCGCAGCTGTCCAGTGCGATCCTGCTGGAGCGTGACATCGTTCAGTTGCAACGCCGCATGGCCCTGGTGTTCACCCTGAGCGGCGCGCTCCATCGCTTCGACTCGCGCAATGCCTTGCACGGTGCGCTGGTCGATCGTTGCACCAATACGACTACGTCGCGGTTCCTGCATCAGTACAGTGCGCCGGGCTCGGTGTTCATCGACCAGGCCTTGTTGTTGCGCGAGCAGCAACAGACCCTGATCAGCGCGCTGGCCCGTTTGCCGGTGCTGCCGGGAATGAGCGCCGGACAGTCGTTGCAGGCACGCCTGGACGAGGCCAGTTCGTTGCTGGAGATCTGCCAGGCCAGCCAGCGCGAGATGCGCCAGCGTTTCCGTCAGCAGTTGCCCGACTGGCTCGGCAAGGCTGGCGAGGAGCAGCGGCGTGACTATGCCGCGCGCCTGCTGCGCTTGGCGCAGATGCAGCGCGAGGGCGAGGACAAGTCGTTCCTCGACGGCGTTCCGGACGCCATCGAGTTTGCCGGCGAGCAGTTGCGCGACGCCATGCGCAAGGATCATCCGCATGATCCGCTACCTGACCTGGACGACCTGGAGCTGGTCAACAAGCAGGTCACCGCCGCCGCTGGCGGCACTGGCGGCAGCGTGATTCCAGTGGGAGAAGAACAGACCGTGCGGATGACCCCGATGCAGTTCGCCCTCGGTAACCTGGCGTTGCTGCAGGCCGGCACGGTCACTCTGCACAGCCACTCCGGCGCCACGCTGCCGGAATGGTTGACGGTGGATTATCTGAAGGAGGTGGTGACCCGCGAAGATGTCGGCGGGCACTATCCGTCGCTGTTGCAGCGTCATCTGCTCGACGACGCCAGCGAGCGGGAAGTCCGTCAGCAACGTTTCGCCCGGCAGATCCGTGAACAGCTGCCACTGCTGGCCCTGGAAACCCGCCTGCGCGACCCGGCCAGGCTCAGTGCCGAGAGCCTGGCGCGGATCGACAGCCTGTTGCGTCCGCTATTGCTGAGCCAGATATCGGTGGCCCTGCGGCCGCTGTCCTTTATCGCGCGCTCCGGGGCCAGTCCGGATGTCGCGGTCAATGCCTGGCTGATCGAGGCTGCGCGGATCGGTGAGGGTCCTTGCCTGCTGTATCGCCCATTGCAGCGTGAGCCGTTGCTTGAGTTCAGCAGTCGCGAGGCGTTCTTCAAGGCCCTTTGCGAGCCCGGTCCGCTGCAGGACGACATCCTCCAGCGCCTGCCCGCGAACCGGCAGCCGGTCTATGCTCGGGGTGGTTTTGCCGAGCCCCATGTCGTGCGCTTCTTCCCCGGTGACGAGTTTTCCATGATCAGCGTGCCGGCACTGGCCAAGCTGGGCGAGGCGAGCCTCGACGGCGATGTGACGATGGCCTTGTACGAAGCCTGCGCCCGGGAGCTGATCGAGCGTGCACAGCGGCAAACCCTGTCCACCAGCGCCAGTCGCTGGCTGGGTTACCAGGAGCTGGGCTGGCTGATGCTCAATACCGTGCTGCCGTTCTTCGATGGTCCGCTGGTCAGGGCGACGTGGATGCTGCCGCTGTTCGCCGGCTTGCGCGGTGTGCTTTCCGATGCCCATGGCGGTGGGCAACCGGGCGAGTTGCAGCAACTGCTGCTCAGCCTGGCGTTGCTGTTGCTGCCGGAAGGCGAATCGGTGTTGCCGCGGGAGGTCACTCCGCCGCCAGTGGCGGGGAGCGGCGAGCCGCTGAGCATCGAGCCGGCCGTGGTCGAGTTGCCGCAAGCGCCGGCTTGGTCGCGGTTCGGCTGGGGCAGCAGCGAACTGACTGCGGCCCAGCGCCAGGCCCTGGCCAGCTTCCGTCGCGAGCTGACGCCACAGCAGTTGGGCACGGCGCAGGTCGAGGGTGACTACCAGGGGCTGTACCAGTACCAGCAGCAGTGGTGGGCATCGATCGAAGGCGTCACCTACCAGTTGTCCTTCACTGCGGACGGGCCTCGGTTGATCGATGCCGATGGCAAGCTCGGGCCCTGGGTACGCAGCAGCGCCGACGGTACCTGGCAACTGGACTTCGGCCTGCGCCTGCGCGGCGGCATGCCCGCCAACCGGCGCATCGCGCAACTGCGGGAGAGCAATCGGCAACGCATCGTGCAACTGGAGGAAAACCATGGCCGGTTGCTGTCGCGCCGGATCGCCACGGCGGAACAGGTCCAGGCCGACCTGGAGGAGGCCGCCCGCCAGCAGTATCCGGTCGAGGCGCATCTGCAAACCTATGCCGCGCACCTGCGCGAGCAGGACCGCGTGCTGGTGGAGTTCGACGACAACCTGAGTCAACTGCACCAGCTCAAGCCGCAGTCGGAGTTCAAGCGCATGCATGCGCGCAATCTCTACGACCGGGCCGGGGTGCAGGCGCAACTGTCCTATGTGCTGCATTCGTTGTTCAGCGACAACCAGGTGATCATGCGCGATCTGCGCCCCGCCTCTTCGCCCCAGGAAGAACAGGCGCCGCAGCATGTGGAGAAGTTCAAGCGCATGATGGAAGCCTGTCGCAAGGCCAAGGAGGAAGTGGACGGTCTGATCGCCTGCCACCAGGTGATCGCCGAGATGAGCCGCTTGCTGCGCGAGATCCTGCCCGGTGGTCCGCAATTGGCGGACAAGGCTGCGCAGTTGCTGGACAAGGAGCCGAGCCTGCGCTCGTGGACCTCGGTGGACCTGAGCCTGCGCGCGGCGAACATCCTCGATACCGAGCAGAGCAGTGACTACAAGGTGCTCTACAGTGCGTTGCTGGCGGCGCGGACCGGCTTGAGCATGCGCGATTCCATCGAGGTCAAGGACGCGTTCAGCGACGCCGAGCAGGTGGAGGTCCTCGACAGTGTGGTCGGTCGCCTCGGCGTTGCGCTGGACACTACCCGCCTGTACCAGGCGCTGCCGCGTCAAGCGGGTGGCAAGGAGCAGCTCGATGCCTTCGTCGCAATTCTCGAATCGCTCCAGCAAGAGGCCCAGGGTGAACTGGCCGCGCGCTTGCAGATGCTGCCCAGCCAAAGCGAAGCGCCGCCGAAGACGGTGCCGGCCAAGCGCAAGCAGGTACTGATCCGCACCCGCAACCGCGGTGTCGTGGTCGGTGCGCGGCGCAAGGCCGAAGGCGATCGGCCGGAGACCGTGGTGGTGGTCGACCCTATCGACAACACCGAACTGGCCAGCTACGAGGAAAGCTCCGAGCCGGGCGTGTGGCAGCCTGTGGCGGACACCCGCAACGAGCCGCCAGCACCGACGCCGGCCAGCCTGGCCACGCTGATCAAGCGCTCCACGCCGCTGCTCAACAACGCCGAGCGGCGGATCGCCAAGGTGCGCAGCCAGGCGAAGACCGCCACGGTGGGTGCCGATATCGAGGAGATCCTGATCCAGGAAGCGCGCCCCCTGGACGTTCTGGTGCAGCAGATCCAGGAGGCACTGACCCGGGAAAACGCCACCGATGACTCCGTCGATGGCCTGGATGCCGCTCGCCAGATTGCCGCGCTGACCAGCAAGGCCCAGTCGATGCGCGACGAGGGGCGGCGCCTGCGGGTGGACATCCTGAAGAAACAGGCGCCTACCGTGGGGCATGTGTCGTGGCTGCTCGATCAGCACGAGGTCAGCATCGCCAGGGAAGGCGAGCGGGTCGCCCTGGCGAAGCGCAAGGGTTTCCCCCAGGACTACCTGCAGGAGTTCGTGATTCGCGACAAGGACGCCACGCCGCTGTGGTATGCACATTTCCATTACGCCAGCGCCGACGCCGTGGACGCCGAGTTCACTGCCGCCCACCTGAAGACCCGCGAGCAACGTTTTGAGCGTGGCCCGCAAGTGGTGGCCACGCAGAGCAACCAGGCGATCATCGAGGTGTATCGCAGCCGGATCGACAGGAGCAGTGCGTTGCAGTTGTTCCTGAGCCTGTAGAAGCATCGCTGGCAAGCCAGCTCCCACAAGGGCCCGGAGCCGGCTTGCCGGCGATGGGCCCTTACTACCAAATGAGTAGCGCTTCCCTGCCAAGGGCTGATTCGTTGCCCCGGCGCGGCTGACTAAGATCCAGTCACTGCCCGTCATCCACGACGGGCGCCGCTCAGCAGAGGCCCTGAACCATGATCTACGCAGCTCCCGGCAGCCCGGATGCCATCGTTTCCTTCAAACCGCGCTACGGCAACTACATCGGCGGCGAGTTCGTCCAGCCGCTGAGCGGCCAGTACTTCAGCAACACTTCGCCGGTCAACGGCCAGTTGATCGCCGAATTCCCCCGTTCCAATGCCCAGGACATCGACAAGGCCCTGGACGCTGCCCACGCCGCCGCCGACGCCTGGGGCCGCACGTCAGTGCAGGACCGCTCCAACATCCTGCTGAAGATCGCCGACCGCATCGAGCAGAACCTGGAAGTCCTGGCCCTGGCCGAGACCTGGGACAACGGCAAGGCGATCCGCGAAACCCTCAACGCCGACGTGCCCCTGGCCGCCGATCATTTCCGTTACTTCGCTGGCTGCATCCGCGCCCAGGAAGGCAGCGCCGCCGAGATCAACGACAACACCGCCGCCTATCACTTCCACGAGCCGCTGGGTGTGGTCGGGCAGATCATCCCGTGGAACTTCCCGTTGCTGATGGCCGCCTGGAAACTCGCCCCGGCCCTGGCCGCCGGCAACTGCATCGTGCTCAAACCGGCCGAGCAGACCCCGCTGTCGATCACCGTGTTCGTCGAGCTGGTGGGCGACCTGCTGCCGCCAGGCGTGCTGAACATCGTCCAAGGCTTCGGCCGTGAGGCCGGCGAGGCCCTGGCCACCAGCAAGCGTATCGCCAAGATCGCCTTTACCGGCTCGACTCCGGTCGGCTCGCACATCATGAAATGCGCTGCCGAGAACATCATTCCGTCCACCGTCGAACTGGGCGGCAAGTCGCCGAACATCTTCTTCGAAGACATCATGCAGGCCGAGCCGTCGTTCATCGAGAAGGCCGCCGAGGGCCTGGTCCTGGCCTTCTTCAACCAGGGTGAGGTGTGCACCTGCCCGTCCCGCGCGCTGGTCCAGGAGTCGATCTATCCGCAGTTCATGCAGGAGGTGCTGAAGAAGGTCAAGCAGATCAAGCGCGGCAACCCGCTGGACACCGAGACCATGGTCGGCGCCCAGGCCTCCGAGCAGCAGTACGACAAGATCCTCTCCTATCTGCAGATCGCCCGCGACGAAGGTGCCGAGATCCTCACCGGCGGCGACGCCGAGCAACTGGCCGGTGACCTGGCCAGCGGTTACTACATCCAGCCGACCCTGCTCAAGGGCCACAACGGCATGCGCGTGTTCCAGGAAGAGATCTTCGGCCCGGTGGTCGGCGTCACCACCTTCAAGGACGAAGCCGAAGCCCTGGCCATTGCCAACGACACCGAGTTCGGTCTCGGCGCCGGGGTGTGGACCCGCGATATCAACCGCGCCTATCGCATGGGTCGGGGGATCAAGGCCGGCCGCGTATGGACCAACTGCTACCATCTGTACCCGGCACATGCCGCGTTCGGTGGCTACAAGAAATCCGGTGTCGGTCGCGAGACCCACAAGATGATGCTCGACCACTACCAGCAGACCAAGAACCTGCTGGTCAGCTACGACATCAACCCGCTGGGCTTCTTCTGATTGCCCGGATAGCTGCAGCAAAACGCTTCCAAAGTAGCATTCGCCACGCACCGGAAACGGTGTATCACTAGACGCACCGCCAACCCGCGGTGCCAGAAGAGGATGGACCTATGTGGAAAAAGCCTGCGTTCACTGATCTGCGTATCGGTTTCGAAGTGACCATGTACTTCGCCAACCGTTGATCCCTCTGGCGCCGGCCGGTTCTCCAGCGGCCGGCGCTGCTTCTCGATGGTCGCATTGCATTCCCCCCTCTTTGCTTTACGCTGGCGCTAACTTAAAAAAACAAGAAGGCGTTGCATGAGCCCGACTCTCAGCCCGTTGCGCAAGTTCGTCTCCCCCGAAATCATCTTTGGCGCCGGCTGCCGCCATCACGTCGCCAATTACGCCCGCACCTTCGGCGCGCGCAAGGTGCTGCTGGTCAGCGACCCCGGGGTGATCGCCGCCGGCTGGGTCGCCGATATCGAAGCCAGCCTGCAGGCCCAGGGCATCGACTACGTGCTGTACAGCCAGGTGTCGCCCAATCCGCGGATCGAGGAAGTGATGGACGGCGCCGAACGTTATCGCGCCGAGCAGTGCGACGTGATCGTCGCGGTCGGCGGCGGCAGCCCGATGGACTGCGCCAAGGGCATCGGCATCGTGGTCGCCCACGGCCGGCACATTCTCGAATTCGAAGGGGTCGACACCATTCGCGTGCCGAGCCCGCCACTGATCCTGATCCCGACCACTGCCGGCACCTCGGCAGACGTTTCGCAGTTCGTGATCATTTCCAACCAGCAGGAGCGCATGAAGTTTTCCATCGTCAGCAAGGCGGTGGTGCCCGATGTGTCGCTGATCGACCCGGAAACCACGCTGAGCATGGATCCGTTCCTCTCCGCTTGTACCGGGATCGATGCGCTGGTGCATGCCATCGAGGCCTTCGTTTCCACCGGCCATGGCCCGCTGACCGATACCCACGCCCTGGAAGCCATGCGCCTGATCAACGGCAACCTGGTGCAGATGATCGCCAACCCGAGCGATATCGCCCTGCGCGAGTCGATCATGCTCGGCAGCATGCAGGCCGGGCTGGCCTTCTCCAACGCGATCCTCGGCGCGGTGCACGCCATGTCCCACAGCCTTGGCGGTTTCCTCGACCTGCCCCACGGGCTGTGCAATGCGGTGCTGGTGGAGCATGTGGTGGCCTTCAACTACAGCGCCGCGCCAGACCGCTTCAAGGTGATCGCCGAGACCTTCGGCATCGACTGCCGCGGGCTCAACCACAACCAGATCCGCCAGCGCCTGGTCGAGCACCTGATCGCCCTCAAGCATGCCGTGGGCTTCCACGAAACCCTGGGCCTGCACGGGGTCAGCGGCAGCGACATCCCGTTCCTCTCGCAACATGCCATGGACGACCCGTGTATCCTCACCAACCCCCGTGCCTCGAGCCAGCGTGATGTCGAGGTGGTCTATGGCGAGGCCCTCTGACCCGGGCAACGAAGCCCTGGCCGGGCTGCTCGGCCTGAGCAATCACACTGTACGCAAGAGCCACTACCCGGAGCTGGCGGCGCGCCTCGACGAGCTGGAAACCGAACGCAATCGCTACACCTGGCTGTTCGAGCACGCGGTGCACGGGATCTTCCAGGCCAGCCTGGAAGATGGCTTGCGTGCGGCCAACCCGGCCATGGCGCGGTTGCTCGGCTATGCCGACCCGCAGCAGCTGCTGCTGGCCCGTACCGACCTGGCCGGGCATCTGTTCGTCGGTGGTGAAGAGGAGTTGATGGCGATCGCCCAGCAGCTCCAGCGCGAGCGCGCCCTGCTCGGCTACGAGACCCAATTGCAGCGCAAGGACGGCACGGCAGTGGACGTGCTGATGAACCTGCTACTGCGTCCGGACGAGGAGGGCGTGGTGGAAGGCTTTGTCGCCGATATCACCGAGCGCAAGCAGCATCACGCCCGCCTGCAGCAGCTCAACGACGAGCTGGAGCAGCGGGTGGTCGAGCGCACCAATCAACTGATCGAGGCGCGGGACGCCGCCGAGGCGGCCAACCGCAGCAAGGACAAGTATCTGGCGGCCGCCAGTCATGACCTGCTGCAACCACTGAATGCCGCGCGCCTGCTGATCTCGACCCTGCGCGAGCGCAGCCTGCCGGCCGCCGAGCAGGTGCTGGTGGAGCGCGCGCATCAGGCGCTGGAAGGCGCCGAGGACCTGCTGACCGATCTGCTCGACATTTCCCGTCTCGACCAGGCGGCGATCAAGCCGGATCTGGATCTGTATCACCTGGACGAACTGCTCGGTCCGCTGGCCTCGGAATTCCAGCCGGTGGCCGAGGCCGCCGGGCTGCACCTGCGGGTACGCAGCGGGGCGTACATGATCCGCAGCGATATCCGCCTGCTGACGCGGATCCTGCGCAACTTCCTCAGCAACGCCTGTCGCTATACCGAGCAGGGCGGCATTCTTCTCGGTGCGCGGCGTCGTGGCCAGGTGCTGCGCCTGGAGGTGTGGGACAGTGGCCGGGGGATTGCCGCCGATCGGCTGGAGTCGATCTTCCTTGAGTTCAACCAGCTCGATGTCGGCCGCGCCGCCGACCGCAAGGGGGTCGGCCTGGGCCTGGCGATCGTCGAGCGTATCGCCCGGATTCTCGACTGCCGGGTGCAGGTGCGTTCGTGGCCAGGACGCGGTTCGGTATTCAGCATCGATGTGCCGCTGTCGCGCGAGGCCCCGCGTCCGGTGGTCGCACCCGGCGTGGTGCTGCCGGTCTTGGGCGACCCGCTGCCCGGGCGACGCCTGCTGGTGCTGGACAACGAAACCAGCATCCTGCAAAGCATGGCGGCGCTGCTCGGGCAGTGGGGCTGCGAAGTGCTCACCGCCACCGATCGCGAGGCGGCCCTGGAAGCCTTGCAGGGACGGGCGCCGGAGCTGGTCCTGGCGGATTTTCACCTCGATCATGGTGTAACCGGATGTGAGGTCGTACGCGACCTGCGCAAGCACTTCGGGGTGGCCATACCGGCGGTGATGATCACCGCCGATCGCAGCGACCAGAGCCGTCGCGCTATGCAGCGGCTGGGCGCGCCGTTGCTGAACAAGCCGGTCAAACCCGGCAAGTTGCGTGCGGTTTTAAGTCAATTGCTCGGATAAGCGGGCGTTGCCGTGCTTCACCCGCCCGAGGGTTTTTTGTTATAAACGCTGCCCTTGCACCCAGCTTGTGCGGGATAAGGGGCTTTTCGGACAAAACCGCAGTCATTTCTGTTGCCCGCCATGAGGCTCGGCCTTAGACTGCCGCCCCCTGTAAATTGAGTACCGGCTGGTGCTTGAAGAATTCCGCTGCTGGCGACGCGCTCGCCGCGGCACCCGATTCGTCTAAATGCACGTACATTTTTATTAGAGATATCAATGACAAAGGAAAAGTTGCTGGCCATGCCGGCCGATGACTACATGAACGCCGAGCAACAGGCTTTCTTCTCCAATCTGCTCAAGCAGATGAAGGTGGAGACCCAGGAGCGCATCGAGCAGAGCCGTGTAACCATCGAAAGCCTGGACTCGCCTGCCGATCCTGCCGATGCCGCCTCGGTCGAAGAAGAGCGCCACTGGCTGGTCAACGCCATCGAGCGTGACCAGCGCCTGCTGCCGCAGCTGGAAATGGCCCTGGGCCGCATCGCCGACGACAGCTTCGGCTGGTGCGACGACAGCGGCGAGCCGATCGGCCTCAAGCGTCTGCTGATCAGCCCGACCACCAAGTACTGCATCGAGGCGCAAGAGCGTCACGAGCAACTGGACAAGCACCAGCGCCAGGTCTGATCCGGCGCGGTACCACGAAAGCCCCGGGCCACGCGCCCGGGGCTTTCGTTTTCGCGCGCGCGAAAATCGCGGAAGTTGTCCTGTATCAAGGCCGGGTCGGCTTACGCCGAAGGAAGCATGGCTAATGGCGTTGTAGTGGCGTTTAATGACACCACAATAACAACGGGGAGCCACAGTCATGATGCGAGACGGATCTCTGCCAGCCAGCCTGGCACAAGCGGACCCGGCACCCAAGGTCGGCCGCGGCTGGTCGGGCGTGGTACTGCAGAGCCTGGTGCTGGTGGTACTGCTGGCGGCCATGGCCTTTGCCGATATTTCCTTCTGGTTCTGCCTGCCACTGGCGTTGCTGGTGTTGTGGCTGCCCCATCTGCGCAGCCGGCCGCGCCCGGCGCCGGTGGCGGTGCATGACCCCCTGGCCGAACTGACCCGCGACCTGGCCCAGGTCACCAGTCACAACGCCCTGTCGGCGGCCGGCGTGGCCTATTCGGTCAAGCAACTGGCGGACAAGCTGCAATCCCAACTGTCCTCGGCGGCGCGTATCGTCAGCAGCGCCGAAGTCATGATCGGTACCGAGAAAGTCACTTCCCAGCTCAGCCGCGACGCCCTGGTGGCGGCCCAGCAGGCCCACGAGAGCAGTGCCGCCGGGCGTTCGGTGCTGGCCGAGTCGATCCAGTTGATGCACCTGCTCAGTTCCCGCGCCAATGAAAGCCGCGAGCTGATCGAGGCCCTGCACCAGCGCAGCGAGGATATCGCCCGGGTAACCCTGGTGATCCAGGCCATCGCCAGCCAGACCAACCTGCTGGCCCTCAACGCCGCCATCGAAGCCGCCCGCGCGGGTGAGCACGGGCGCGGCTTCGCCGTGGTTGCCGACGAGGTCCGTGGCCTGGCCGGGCGTACCGCCAGTGCCACCGAGGAAGTCGGGCAGATGGTCGCGGAAATCCAGCAGCGCACCGCCCAGGTGGTGGAGCAGATCCGCGCGCTGTCGGATGACCTGCACAACGGTGTCGGCCAGGTGGAGCACACCGGCGAGCAACTGGACAGCATCGCTGGCCTGGCGGCGAATGTGGAGCAGCAGATCACCGAGATCGCCGGCGGGACCGAAACCACCCGCACCCAACTCGATAGCCTGTTCCAGGCCGTGGAGCAGATGCGTGGCGACCTGGCCATCAGCGACCAGCAGACCCAGCGCCTGGCCGAGGCCGCGGTGCAGATGGAAGGGCAGGCGGAAAACATCAGCGAGCGCCTGGCCGAGGTTGGGCTGGATGAGTATCACCAGCGGGTGTTCGATCTGGCCCTGCGCGGCGCTCAGCAGATCGCCGAGCGTTTCGAAGCGGATATCCGCGACGGGCGGATCAGTCATGACGACCTGTTCGACCGTCAGTACCAGTTGTTGCCGGGTACCCGGCCGGCCCGTTATCGCACTCGTTTCGACCACTACACCGACCAGGTCCTGCCGGGAATCCAGGAGCCGTTGCTGCGCGAGCACGAAGGGTTGATCTATGTGATCGCCTGCACCCAGCAGGGCTATGTGCCGACCCACAACAACGCCTTCAACCAGGCGCTCACCGGTGACGAAGCCACCGACACTGCGCACAACCGTAGCAAGCGCAAGTTCGACGACCGAACCGGGATTCGTTGCGGTAGCCATCAGCAGCGGGTCTTGTTGCAGACCTACACCCGCGATACCGGGGAACTGATGCATGACCTGTCGGTGCCGATCAAGGTCAATGGGCGGCATTGGGGCGGGCTGCGGTTGGGGTACCGGCCGGAGAAAATGCCGGGAGCTCGTTAGTTGTTCTTGAGGGCCTTGTCGCACGCAATACCTGTGGGAGCTGGCGTTGCCAGCGATAGGGCCCGGAAGAACAGCACCTGAATCAAATCCTGTAACAGCCCTCGGAACAGAAATTTCTCACCTGCAAACAGCACACACCCCTCGACGGGTTTCCGTGTTTTCGTGCATATTCGCTTCCCTGTGCGGTGGGCCATCAGCTTCCCGACGCAACGGGGCGATCTTTTACGGATCGCCTCGCGCCGCGAGGAAGCGGTGAAACACGGAATTTTCACCGCGCAATGTCGGTCAGACGTTCGCAACTACGCCAATTCAGGCATGGGAAAGTGCAATTTCCCACAATGTGCGACGCCTCCGGGCCGCTACTTATTGGTTCCAACTCATTAGTCTTTCGGACTTCGAATTAATGAAGTACGGCATGCCCGTGGGACATTTTCGTCACGGGCGTCAGTGTGATCTCGGTTTTTGAGGAATTTTCATTTGGCAGTCAGCAATCTGGATATGCACGCCCTGTTCGTGCTGGGAGATCTTCGCGGCAAACTGGTCAAACAGTTTCAGTCGCCTTTCGTCTATATCACCGAGCAAAGCCCCGACGGCCTGTACATGGCCGAGGTCGAGACGGCGGACACACTGGTGGTGGACGACAAGCAACGTCTGGAACTGAAGGTCGGAGATCATTTCCGTGCCGCCGTCTTGCCAAGCCGGGAAGGCGGCAAGTTCGAAATTCGCTTCCGCGACATCAAGCAGACCATCTACGGTCTGGGCGAATACGCCTTCGTCAGCATGCCGGAAGGCGAGGGCATCGTCTTTCGCGAAGGGCGCGCGGTGATGATGGTGTTCGCCGCGCACGAGCGTATCAGCGAGGGGCTGTCCAAGACCCTCAAGGCCGCCACCGCCAAGGTTGCCAAATGGCGCAAGGGCGAGCTGACCTTCAAGGCCAGCGAGTGACCGGGCGCCGCGCCTTCCATGAGCGCCACCAGGCCCGCGCCGAAGAGCAGGCGCGCCAGTGGCTGGCGCGGCGGGACGAGTTGCAGGGGCAGTGGCTGAACTGGGTCGCCGGGCAGTTGTATCAGCTCGAACCTGCGGAGTACGCGGCAATGGTCAGGCGCGAGCTGCAGCGCCTGAGCGAAGGGGCGTGACGGGCTTCAGTCCTGTTCGCGACTGCTGACCTCGCCCGGTACATCCTCGCCGGCCATGCGCTTGCGGAACAAGGCGGTGCGGGCCAGCAGCAGGGTGGTCACCGGTACTGTGATCGACAGCAGTATCGGGATCAGCCAGGCATGTAGCACCGGGGTTTCCTTCAATCCCGAGAAATACAGGATCGAGGCCAGCGCCACGCACCAGGCGCCGAGCGTCGAGGCCAGCGCCGGCGGGTGCATGCGCTGGAAGAAATCCTTCAGGTGCAGGATGCCGATGGCACCGGTCAGGGCGAACAGGCTGCTGATCAGGATCAGCGCGGCAACCACGATTTCCAGCCAGAACGGCAATACCGGAGCGGTCATTCGATTACCTCGCCGCGCAGAAGGAATTTGGCCAGGGCGAACGAGCCGACGAAGCCGAACAGGGCGATCAGCAGTGCCCCTTCGAAATAGGTGTCGCTGGCGTAGCGGATACCCAGTACCAGCATCATCAGCATCCCCAGCATGTACAGGTAGTCCAGGGCCAGCACCCGGTCCTGGGCGGAAGGGCCGCGGAACACACGGACCAGGGTCAGGGCCATGGCGATGGTGAAGATGAACAGGCTGGCGATGATGGCGTTGGCGAGCAGGCCGGTCATTCGAAGATCTCCATCAGCGGACGTTCATAAGTGCTCTTGAAGTGCTCGATGAAGGCCGCTTCATCGTCCAGGTCGAACACATGCAGCAGCAGGACGCTGCGGTCCAGGGCCAGTTCCGACCATACCGTGCCCGGTACCACCGTGGTGATCATCGACAGCGCGGCCAGGCCATGGGCATCGCGCAGGTCCAGCGGGATGTGCACGAAGCGCGAGCGCGGCGGCTTGCGTTCGAGGCGCCAGATGCTGCGAAACACCTGCAGGTTGGACACCAGTACATCCAGGCCGACCCGCAGGATCAGGCGGATGATCGCCAGCGGATTGCGGATATGCGCGGCCTGCGGGCGCAGTGGCGACATCAGCAGCGGTGCGATTATCCCCAGCAGCAGGGCAAGCAGGATGTTGCCCGGGCTGATCGACAGGTTCAGCACCAGCCAGAGGACAAACAGGGCCAGGGACAGCAGCGGGGCGGGGAGCAGTCGTTTCATGGTTGCACCTGTCCGACGTTGCCCAAGGTGGTGCCCTCAAGGGTGGCAGGACCGGGAATCGGCCGGGTGCCCAGTACCGCTTCGACATACACCCCAGGGTCCTGGAGGCTGGCGGCGGTGTCCTGGGCATAGCGCATCAGTGGCTCGGCCCACAGGCTGAGCACGACGCAGAGGCTGAGCAAGGCCACGATCGGCACGCATTCATACAGGCGCAGCAGCGGTGAAGGGCGTTCCTCGGGTTTCCAGAAGCGCTGCACGCCCAAACGGACCATGGCGATCAGCGACGCCATGCCGGAGAGAATCAGCAGCGTCAGCAGGGCCCAGCCGCTGGCGGGCAGGGCCTGCTCGTTCGGCATGCCCATGCCGAGCGGATTGAACAGGGCGGTGATCAGGCTGAATTTGCCAACGAAGCCGGACAGCGGCGGCATGCCGATGATCAGCAGGGCGCAGGCGATAAAGCTGAAACCGAGGAAGGCCATGGTCCAGGGAATGACCTGGCCGACCACGGCCTTCTGTTCGTCGTCGAGGTTGATGCCCTTGGGCGGTTGCAGCGACTCCAGCGGCGACGGCAGCACGTCGGCATCGTCGTCCAGCGGCAGCTCGTTGGCCGAGCGCGAACGTTCGATCAGTTCGGCCAGGAGGAACAGCGCACACAGGGCCAGGGTCGAGCTGACCATGTAGAACAGCGCCGCCGAGGTCAGGGCCGCCTGGCCGAAACCGATGGCCGCCAGCAGGGTTCCGGCGGACACCAGGATACTCAGGCTGGCCATGCGTTCCAGGCGCTGCGCGGCGAGGATCGATACGGCGGCGCAGGCCAGGGTGGCCAGGCCGCCGTAGACCAGCCACTCGCCACCGAAGAACGCCGAGGCGCCGGCCTGGCCGGAGAACAGCAGGGTCCACAGGCGTAGCACGGTGTAGAAACCGACCTTGGTCATGATCGCGAACAGTGCCGCGACCGGCGCGCTGGCCGAGGAATAGGCCGGCACCAGCCAGAAGTTCAGCGGCCAGATCCCGGCCTTGGCCAGGAAGGCGATGGCCAGGATCGCCGCGCCGGCATGCAGCAGGCCGCGGTCGGCCTCCGGTACCAGGGGAATCTTCATCGCCAGGTCGGCCATGTTCAGGGTTCCGGTCACGCCGTAGAGCATGGCCGCACCGATCAGGAACAGTGACGAGGCGAACAGGTTGATGGCGATGTAGTGCAGGCCGGCCTTGACCCGCGCACGTCCCGAACCGTGCAGCAGCAGGCCGTAGGACGCTGCCAGCAGCACCTCGAAGAACACGAACAGGTTGAACAGGTCGCCGGTCAGGAAGGCGCCGTACAGGCCCATCAGCTGGATCTGGAACAGCGCGTGGAAGCTGGCGCCGGCACGGTCCCAGCGGGCCAGGGCGAAGAGCAGGGCGCTGGTGCCGACGATGCCGGTGAGCACCAGCATCAGCGCGGCCAGGCGGTCCAGCACCAGGACGATGCCGAACGGCGCCGCCCAGTTGCCCGGCAGGTACACGCCGATGGAGGTGGCCTGGCCCTGGTCCTTGACCCACAGTAGCAGGCTGATGGCGATGCCCAGTCCGGTCAGGGTCGACAGCAGGTTGATCCGCGCTTTCAGTGGCCGGCGTTTTTCCCCGAGCAACAGCAGCAGGGCGGCGGTCAGCAGCGGCAGGAGGATCGGTGCGACGATCAGTTGTTGCATCCCGCTCATTCCTGGGGCTCCCGTCCGTCAACGTGGTCGGTACCGGTGAAACCGCGGGAGGCCAGCAGCACCACGAGGAACAGCGCGGTCATGGCGAAGCTGATGACGATGGCGGTGAGGACCAGGGCCTGGGGCAGCGGGTCGGTGTAGTTGAGCAGGTCCTGGGGCACGCCGTCCTTGATGATCGGTTCCTTGCCGATGAACAGGCTGCCCATGCTGAAGATGAACAGATTGACCCCGTACGACAGCAGGCACAGGCCCATGATCACCTGGTAGGTCCGCGGGCGCAGGATCAGCCAGACCCCGGAGGCGGCGAGAACACCGATGGCGATCGCGATGACTTCTTCCATCAGGCGGCTCCTCCTGTAGTGGATGCAGTAGTGGTGGCTTTCGGCTGCGGTCGGTGTGCCCGTACCGACTGGTGGGCGAGGGCAGTGAGGATCAGCAGGGTCGAACCGACCACCACGGTGAACACGCCGATATCGAAGAGCAGCGCGCTGGCGATATGCAGGTCACCCAGCACTGGCAGGTGCAGGTGCGCGGTATGGGTGGTGAGGAAGGGGTAGCCGAACAGCAGCGCGCCGACTCCGGTCAGGGTCGCGCAGAGCAGCCCGGTGCCCATCCAGCGCAGCGGCCGCAGGCTCATTTGCGCCTCGACCCACTGGGTACCGGCGACCATGTACTGGAGGATGAACGCCACCGACATCACCAGGCCGGCGACGAAACCGCCGCCCGGCTGATTGTGGCCGCGCATGAACAGGTACATCGAGACCAGCAGGGCCATTGGCAGCACCAGCCGCGCCAGCACCGCCGGCACCATCATGAAGCCCAGCGCGGTGTCTTCGGCGTGGCGCGGGTTGACCAGGTCGGTGACCATGTCCGGGGCCAGCGAGCGCTGTTGCGCTGGCAACTGGATGCTCTCGCGTGGAGGGCGGAAGCGCCGCAGCAGGGCGAACACGGCCAGGGCCACGGCCACCAGCACGGTGATCTCGCCGAGGGTGTCGAAGCCGCGGAAGTCCACCAGCATCACGTTGACCACGTTGGTACCCCCGCCTTCCGGCAGCGCGCGGCTGAGGTAGAAGGACGAGATGAAGTTGGGTGTCGGCCGGGTCAGCATGGCGTAGGACAGCACCGCCATGCCACCGCCCACCAGCACGGCCAGGACCAGGTCGCGCAGGCGGCGCAGGCGCGCCCGCTCCTGGGAGCCGGCCAGTGGCGATACGCCTTCGATCCGCCGTGGCAGCCAGCGCAGGCCGAGGAGGATCAGCACCGTGGTGACCACTTCCACCACAAGCTGGGTCAGGGCCAGGTCAGGGGCGGAGAACCAGACGAAGGTGATGCAGGTCATCAGGCCGCAGACACCGACCATGATCAGCGCCGCGAGACGGTGGTACTTGGCCTGCCAGGCGGCGCCGATGGCGCAGGCAATGGCGATCAGCCAGAGCATCACGAACACACCTGAACCCGGGATTTTCGGGCGATCGCCCCAGCTCAGGCCGTGGGCCAGCAGCGGCAGCATGCCCGCCACCAGGGCGGCCAGGACCAGCATGAACAATTGCTTCTGCAGGCGCTGGGTGGTGAAGATCCGCTCGATGCGCCGGGCCAGTCGCATCATCACGACTTGACCCCGCTCGAACAGGCGCTTGCCGTTGAAGCGCTCGATCAGCGGCGGATAACGGAAGCGACCGTGCTGGAACTGCTTGCGCAGCGCCAGGTAGAGCAGGATCCCGCCGCACATGGCGATCAGGCTCATGATCAGCGGTGCGTTCCAGCCGTGCCAGACCGCCAGGCTGTATTCCGGCAGTTCGCCGCCGACCACCGGCAACGCCGCAGCGGCCAGCAGCGGACCGACCGACTGCGCGGGGAAGATGCCGACCACCAGGCAGGTCAGTACCAGCAGCTCGACCGGTGCGCGCATCCAGCGTGGCGGCTCGTGCGGGGTGTGCGGCAGATCGGTAGCGGTGGGGCCGAAGAACACGTCGACGGTGAAACGCAGGGCATAGGCGACGCTGAAGGTCCCGGCCAGGGTGGCGATCACCGGCAGGGCCGCTTCGACCCAGGCGGTGGAGGAGATGAACACGGTCTCGGCGAAGAACATTTCCTTGGACAGGAAACCGTTCATCAACGGCACCCCGGCCATCGCGGCGCTGGCCACCATGGCCAAGGTCGCGGTGAACGGAATCAAACGGAACAGACCGCTGAGTTTGCGGATATCACGGGTGCCACTCTCGTGGTCGATGATCCCCGCAGCCATGAACAGCGAGGCCTTGAAGGTAGCGTGGTTGAGGATATGGAACACCGCCGCCACCGCCGCCAGCGGGCTGTTCAGGCCGAGCAGCAGGGTGATCAGGCCAAGGTGGCTGATGGTGGAGTAGGCCAGCAAACCCTTGAGGTCGTTCTGGAACATCGCCGCGTAGGCGCCGAGCAGCAGGGTGCAGGCACCGGCGCCGCCGACGATCCAGAACCACTCTTCGGTGCCGGAGAGGACCGGCCATAGCCGGGCGAGCAGGAAGACCCCGGCCTTGACCATGGTCGCGGAGTGCAGGTAGGCCGAAACCGGCGTGGGCGCCGCCATGGCGTGGGGCAGCCAGAAGTGGAAGGGGAATTGCGCGCTCTTGCTCAGGGCGCCGAGCAGGATCAGGGGCAGGAGGACGGGGTAGAGCGCATGGCCGCGAATGGTATCGCCGGCAGCCAGGACCTTGTCCAGGTCATAGCTGCCGACCACATGGCCGAGCAGGATGACCCCCGCCAGCAGGCACAGGCCGCCGGCCCCGGTGACCATCAGCGCCATGTAGGCGCCGCGGCGGGCGTCGGCGCGGTGGTGCCAGTAGCCGATGAGCAGGAAGGAGAACAGGCTGGTCAGTTCCCAGAAGAACACGATCTGGATCAGGTTGCCGGAGATCACCAGGCCGAGCATGGCGCCCATGAACGCGAGGAAGAAGGCGAAGAAGCGCGGGACCGGGTCTTGCGGCGACATGTAGTAGCGCGCATACAGGGACACCAGGGTACCGATGCCCAGCACCAGCAGGGAGAACAACCAGGCGAAGCCGTCCATGCGCAGGATGATGTTGAGTCCCATGCTCGGCAGCCAGAGGATCTCCTCGCGAATCACACCGCCATCGGCGATCTGCGGATACAGCATGGCCACCTGCACCGTCCCGATCAGGGCGACGATGCCGGCCAGCAGCGACTCCGAGTTGCGTGCGTTGTGCGGCAGCAGACCGGCCACACAGCTCCCCACGAATGGCAGAAGCAGTAGAACTATCAAGGACATAGATATCTAATCTGCGGAAATTTGCAGGGAATCATACGTGCCGCTCCGGTGATCACCAACCGGCAAGCTGTCGCAGAATCCTACAAGAATTGTAAGAAAAAGCTTTTTTCTTATAACAGTTTCCGCATGACGAGCGAGCTGTTTCCTCACAAACCGGTATCGGCTTCCTTCTCGTCGGCGGCAGTTATCGCCGGCTTTTCTTCCTTGCGTCCGAGCTTCAGTTCGCTGACGATCACCGCGATCACGATCAGCAAACCGCCCAGCAGTGCGAGGCCCGGTAAACGATCGCCGGCGATACGTCCGACAATCCCGGCCCAGACCGGTTCACCCGCGTAGATCAGCGTAGCGCGGGTTGGTGAAACCGACTTCTGCGCCCAGTTCATGGCTACCTGGATGACCGCGCTCATCGCCCCCAGGCCGATGGCGGCGCTAAGCAGCAGCCAGGAGAAGTCGGGCAGGCGTTCCTGGGTCGGCACCACCAGCATGAACGACAGGGCCGAGGCGGTGGCCAGTTGCACCACGGTGACCCGGCGTACGTCTACGCTGCCGGCGTAGTTGCCGATCAGGATGATCTCTGCGGCGATGGCTACGGCGCTGACCAGGGTGGCGATTTCGCCCGGGCTGAAATGCACCGCGCCGCCGCTGGGGCCGGCCAGCAGCATCAGGCCGGTGAACGCCAGGGCGATACCGATGCTCGGCATCAGGCCAGGGCGACGGCCCAGCACCAGCCATTGCAGGATTGGCACGAAGGGTACGTAGAGTGCGGTGATAAAGGCCGACTGGCTGCTGCTGATGGTCTGCAGGCCCACGGTTTGCAAACCGTAGCCAAGCATGATCGAGACACCGATCAGCACCCCGGCCTTGAGTTCACGCAGGGTCAGACCGGGCAGCGAGCGGAAGCAGAACAGTCCGACAAAGAAAGCGGCAGCGGCGAAGCGCAGGCCGACGAAGAACATCGGACCGCTGACGGTCATCACCTTATGCACGATCAGGAAGGTGCCACCCCAGAGCATGGTGATGAACACCAGCACCAGTTCCGCCTTGCTCAAGCGGAAAGTGGAGGAGGGACGTACAGGGGTATCGGTAGTCATGGCTTGCACGCGAAAGTGAGGACGCCGCACAATGCGCGCGGCAAAAGTGGGCAGTATACTGCGCAAATTCTCTTCGGTGAGTATTCCAGTGGATAAAGATTCCAATCGCGCTCCGGTGCTCCAGCATGTCAGCCAGAATGTGCGACGCCTGCGCAACGAGGCGGGCTTGAGTCAGAGCGTGCTGGCCGAGAACTCGGGGGTCAGCCGGCGGATGCTGGTGGCGATCGAGGCGGGCGAGAAGAATGTCAGCCTGTCGACCCTCGACCTGATCGCCGAAGCCCTGGGCGTGGCCTTCAGCGACCTGATCAAGGCTCCGGACAACCGCGACTCCAGCCGTATCAATGAACTGGCCTGGGCCGGTGAACACCCCGGCAGCAAGGCGGTGCTACTGGCGAGCACCCCGGCGCGGCGCGAGGTGGAGCTATGGGAGTGGCGCCTCGAACCGGGCGAGTTCTACAAGACCAATGCCGATCCGGAGGGTTTCAGCGAACAGGTCTTCGTCTTCGAGGGTGCCCTGACCCTGCTGATCGACGGCGAAGCGTGGGTGCTGGCGGCGGGCGAGTTCTTCACCTATGCCAGCAACCGCACCCATGGCTATCGCAACGATGGCGAGGTCGCCACGCGCTTCGTGCGTAACGTGGTGATCTGACTCAGGCGGCCAGCCATTCCTCGGTGGACAGCACCTGGGCGTAGGCGAAGGCCAGCGATGCCATGTAGGCCGCATGGGCTTGAGCGGCTGGCACCACGACACCGTTGAACTCCAGGTCACGGGTTGCACAGGCATCATGCAGCACGCTGACGCTGTAACCGAGATCGGCGGCGGCGCGTACGGCGGCATCGATGCACATGTGGCTCATGCTGCCCACCACGGTCAGGTCGCTGATGCGCTGTTCTTCCAGCAGGCGCAGCAGCGGCGTGTCGAGGAAGGCATTGACCTTGTGCTTGAGCACTACCGCCTCGTTGTCCCGTGGCGCCAGTTTCGGGTGGATCTGAGCGCCTTCCGAGTCGGGAGCGAAGAAGGGAGCGTCGGCTGATTCGAATTCATGACGGACATGGATCACCAGGTCGCCTCGGGCTCGTGCGGCAGCCAGGGCTTTCGCCGCGTTGTCGGCGGCTGTGTCGGCATTGACCAGGGTCCATTTGCCGCCGGGGAAGTAGTCGTTCTGGATATCGATGATGACCAGGGCCTTTTTGCTCATGTCGTTTCCTCATGTCGGAGAGTGGTGACGCTGTGGCAGATAGTTATAGGCTTGCCCGGCGTCGTTGCGGATTGGCGCGACCGACAAATTGACGGGAAAAACTGACAATGAGCCGTGGAGGCGAAATCATCGAGGTCGGCATCCTGGTCTATCCCGGCGCGCAGATGGCCGCCGTGCATGGTTTGACCGACCTGTTCAGCGTGGCCAATCGCCTGGCCGCCGATCTGGGCATGGCGCAACGCGCGCCGCTACGGGTATGCCATTGGCAGGAGGGTGAGGGCGGGGTTCTGGCGGTCGCTCATGACAGTCATCGCGAGGAGGGCTACCGGCCACGGGTGATGATCGTGCCGCCGAGCCTGACCCAGGAGCCGACTGCTGAGCTGCTGGAGCGTTACCGCCAGCAATTGTGTACCTGGCATGGCGAGGGCGCATTGTTGGTGTCGGTTTGTGTCGGGGTGTTTTTCATCGCCGCCAGTGGTGTTCTGGATGGTCGCTCGGCGACCACCCATTGGAATTTCGCCCAGTCACTGGCCGAGCGTTTTCCGCGGGTGCGGGTCGAGGCCAACCTGCCGTTGCTGGAAGATGGCGATGTGATCACCAGTGCTGGCCTGATGGCCTGGACCGACGTGGGGCTGAAGCTGGTGGAGCGCTTTCTCGGGCGCACCCTGGCGACCGAGACCGCGCGTTTTCTGGCGGTGGAGCCGGTGCGGATCAAGCCGGCAGGGAGCAGCTTCAGCCCGCGGCTGGATCATGGCGATGAGGCGGTGCTGAAGGTCCAGCACTGGCTGCAGAGTACCGGGGCGCGGGAAGTGAGCGTGGCGCTGATGGCCGAGTGCGCGGGCCTGGAGGAGCGCACCTTTCTGCGACGGTTCCGTAGCGCCACGGGATTGAAGCCGACCGAGTATTGCCAGCAGGTGCGGGTCGGGCGAGCGTGCCGGATGCTGGAATTCACCCGGCGCAGCATCGACCAGATTGCCTGGGGGGTGGGTTATCAGGATCCGGGAGCCTTTCGCAAGGTGTTCCACAAGGTCACCGGGTTGGCCCCCAGCGACTATCGGCGGCAGGTAACCGGCAGTGAGAGTGCTGACTCCAGTTCATGAGTACCAGGGCGAATGATGCGGGTAGCGATCCAGCCGAGCCCCGATCACCATCTCGCTGACCCAGGCGGTCAACAGCGCACTGTAGGCCTTCTGGCTGCGATCGCTGGACAGCGCGTGGTCGGCACCGTCGACGATCCGGTGGGTCAGAGAGTGGGCGCAGACGAACGCCGAACGATAGCTCATCAGTGTGGTATGCGGGACGTAGTCGTCGGTTTCCGATTCCACCAGCAGCACGTCGCCGGCGAACTCGGCGCAGGCCGCCAGGGCGCGGTTATCGCCGGGACCAAGGGTCATCAAGCGATATTGCGATAGCCGCTGGCGGTCCAGCGCCTGTTTCGGTTGGCTCCATTCATCGTCCCAATACAAGGCCGGCACTCGCAGCGCCAGCCATTTCACCGGGCGCTGCCGAGTCAGTAGGGTGGCCAGATAGCCACCATAGCTGCTGCCGATCACCGCGATCGAACTGGTGTCCACCGCCGGATGGCTGACCAGCCTGTCGTAGGCGGCCAGCAGATCGGCGAGGTTTTGCTCGCGGGTCACGCTGCGGCGCTGGCTTTCGGTCTTTTCATGGCCGCGCAGGTCGAAGGTCATGCACACGCAACCGAGGCCGGTGATGTGCTTGGCCCTGGCCAGGTCGCGCTGCTGGCTGCCGCCCCAGCCGTGAACGAAGAGAATCCCGGGAACCTTGGGGCTGGGGCTGAGCAGCGTGCCGGCGATGGTCTCGCCGTCGACCAGAATGTCGAGGCTTTCGCTATGGATGGTCATAGTCGCGGATCCTCGCGTATTTGCAGATTCGTCCGACTTCACGGTCGTCCCCCTGATAGAAAAGCGTGGCGTCGGCGGGCAAGGTCGTTTCGCCGAACACCTCGTGGGTGGAGGCGCGGACCCGTTGCAGGCTCGGGTCTTCGGCGAAGGCGCGCAGGGCGAGCAGTTCGGCGCCACTGGCACCGCCAATGCGCCAGGATTGTTCCAGTACGCCACTGCAAATATGGCCTTGGGCGTTCAGGCCGCGAGCCACGTCGTAATTGCGCCGGGAGGCCAGGAAACCGGGAAAGGAAGCGCAGGCGGCGTCCTCATAGGTGCGTGCCTGGGTGATGGCCAGACGGAGCGGATCTTCCAGTTCGAGTTGCAGCAGCTTGTCGTAGTCGCCGCGTACCAGTACCAGGTCCGAGCCGCCGTAGACCGATTCGCCCTGGTGGTCGCGGGTGCAGTGCTGCACGCCGTAGTAGCTGCACACGATCCCGGCCACCAGGACCTGGCCGACGCTGAAGGTTTCAACGTCCTTCAGGTTTTCCTCCAGTACCAGCCCCCATAGCGCCAGGTCGTGGCTATCCAGTTGCTGCAGTTCGCGCTCGAGATCGTCGATGCTGTCGAGCACCTCCTGACCACGCCCGGCGCTGGCCCGTACCTGCTTCATTCGCAAGGGACCGTCGCGCAGTAAAAGGGTGGCAGCGGCCAGGGCATCGTCGCGGCTGAAGACCGTGTAGCCCTTGAGCAGGGCGTCACTGGCATGGCGGGCGAAATCATCGGTCCAGCCTTGGGGAAACAGACCTCCGGCGGGCAATGGGTGGGAAATCGCCTTGGTAGCCATGTAGGGATGGGGGACCAGGCCGCCGAAGAAGTCCTCGATCGAGGTGATACCCAACTGTTGATAGCGTTGCGGGTCGATCAGGGTTGCAGTGGGCAGGTAGTAGAGGTTGTCGTGCGCGTCCATCCTGGCCTCCACCACTTCGGTATGCAGCAGGGTCGCGAGAGATCGGGCCAGGGCCTGATGCACGGCTCGTTCATGGTCGGGCGTGCTTTCTCGGGTATCGAGCAACAGCACGCCCTGCTTGCGGTCGGTCTGGCGACGCATGGTGAGGTGCTCCATCAGCAGGGGTGTTATCTGTTCTGAAGTGCCGAAAGACAGGGAAGTTCACTGGGCTCATCAGGATGAAAATACAGTTATATAAATATGAAAATTGATAATTATTGGTTCTATGTCGTTTGAGGCACTATTCCCTCCAGGATTCGGACGGCGTAACGCCTTCCGGGGCGACAACTGCCAGAGAGCCTTGAACCATGGAAAATCTGCCGCTGTATTTCGACTATGCCGCCACGACGCCTGTCGACGAGCGAGTCATCGAGGTGATGGTCAAGTGCCTCGGTTTCGCCGGCACGTTCGGTAACCCCGCCTCAAGCTCGCATCACTACGGCCAGCAGGCACGCCAGGCGGTGGAACTGGCGCGTTCGCAGGTAGCAGCACTGGTGGGCGCGCGGCCTGAGCAAGTGGTGTGGACATCCGGGGCGACCGAGTCGAACAACCTCGCCCTCAAGGGGCTGGCCGAGGGGCGTCGCGGTGGACATTTCATCACCAGCCGCATCGAGCACAAGGCGGTGCTGGATACCGCACGACATCTGCAGGAGGCGGGTTTCGAGGTCACCTACCTGACGCCGGATGCCCAGGGGCTGATCACCCCGCAGGCGGTGGCCGAGGCCCTGCGCCCGGATACCTTCCTGGTTTCGCTGATGCTGGTAAACAACGAACTGGGCACGCTCAATGATGTTCAGGGCATAGGCCAGGTGGTGCGCGAGCGGGGTGCATTGCTGCATGTCGATGCGGCTCAGGCGGCGGGCAAGGTGGCGATCGATCTTGCTCATTGGCCGGTGGATCTGGCGTCGTTCTCTGCGCATAAGGTCTACGGCCCCAAGGGCATTGGTGCACTGTATGTCGGAGATCGTGCTCGCCCGCTGCTGCAGGCGCAGATCCATGGTGGTGGTCATGAGGGCGGTCTGCGTTCCGGGACCTTGGCGACGCATCAGATCGCGGCAATGGGGGCGGCTTTTGCACTTGCGGGTGAAGTACAACAGCAGGAGTTGGATCGCATCCGATGTTTGCGTGAGCGTTTTCTTACAAGGCTGCGGGATATTTCCGGGCTTCTGGTAAACGGCAGCCTTGAACAATCCATTCCCCACACGTTGAGCCTGACGTTCAGCGGTGATGCCCTGGACCTCTCGGCACTTGCCCGGAGCCTGGCATTTTCTTCCACTTCAGCCTGCAATTCCGGGAGTGCGGCCCCCTCCCATGTGTTGCTGGCATTGGGGCATGACGCGTACCTGGCGGGGCAGACCATCCGTCTCAGCCTAGGGCGTTTCACCAGTGTGTCGGATGTCGACCAGGCGGTTGCCTCCATCCATGCAGTACTGCATCCCGCAGCGTTCTGGGGTGTTGCCCGAGGCTGAGGCCTGCTCCATTATCAGCGGCCTGAAATACAAGGCCGTGGCGATGAAAGGAGCGAGCATGAACACTCAACCGACAACGCAGGATGCGATCAGGACGCGCGTGGCGCAGATGCGCGAGGTGATGCGCAGCGAAGGGGTCGATGCGCTGCTGGTGCCTTCCGCCGATCCTCATCTTTCCGAGTATCTGCCGGGTTACTGGCAGGGGCGCAAATGGTTGTCCGGGTTTCAGGGGTCGGTGGGTACGTTGGTACTGACCGCGGATTTCGCTGGCCTCTGGGCCGATAGCCGCTACTGGGAGCAGGCAGCGCAGGAGCTGGAGGGGACCGGTATCGAACTGGTCAAGTTGCAACCGGGTCGACCGGGCCCGCTGGACTGGCTGGCGGACAACACCCCCGCCAATGGTGTGGTAGCCGTGGATGGGGCGGTCATGGCCCTGGCGTCGGCGCGGCAGTTGCAGGAGCGTCTGAGTGTGCGCAATGTGCGCCTGCGCCAGGACAAGGACCTGTTGGCGCAGATCTGGCCGGATCGTCCTGCGTTGCCGACCAACCCGGTGTATGCCCATGTGCCGCCCCACGCCACCCTTGGCCGCCGCGAAAAATTGGCCGCGTTGCGCCAGGCGCTTTCCGAACGCGGTGCCGACTGGCACTTTCTGGCCACCCTCGACGATATCGCCTGGCTGTTCAATCTCCGCGGCAGTGATGTTTCCTACAACCCGGTGTTCGTCTCCTTTGCACTGGTAAGTCAGGAGGTGGCGATTCTGTTTGTCGCCGAGAGCAAGGTGGATGCGTCGTTGCGTCAGCAATTGCTTGCCGAGGGCGTCGAACTGCGCGATTACAGTGAGGTTGCGGCCGGGCTTGCTGGCATCGCAGCAGGTCGCGGCGTGCTGCTGGATCCCGCCAAGGTGACGAGCGGGCTTTTGACCAATCTGCATGAAGGGGTGCGATTGGTGGAGGGTATCAATCCGACAACCTTGGCCAAGTCGCGCAAGAGCGATGCGGATCTGGCGCATATTCGCCGGACGATGGAGCAGGATGGTGCGGCGTTGTGCGAATTCTTCTCGTGGTTCGAGGAGACCCAGGGGCGTGAGGTGGTTACCGAGGTCGACGTCGATGTGCAACTGACGGCAGCGCGTGCGAAGCGGCCGGACTTCGTCTGCCTCAGCTTCGCCACTATTGCGGCGTTCAATGCCAATGGCGCGATGCCGCACTACCACGCTACTCCGGCGTCATATGCGCGTATCGAGGGCGATGGTCTGCTGCTCATCGATTCGGGTGGCCAGTATTTGGGGGGGACCACCGACATCACCCGGATGGTGCCGATCGGCACGCCAAGTCACGAGCAGAAGCTGGATTGCACCCGTGTTCTCAAGGGCATGATCGCACTATCGCGGGCGAAGTTTCCCCGCGGGATCCCCTCGCCATTGCTCGACGCAATCGCTCGTGCACCCTTGTGGGCAGAGCATGTCGATTACGGTCATGGCACCGGGCATGGAGTCGGTTATTTCATGAATGTTCACGAGGGGCCGCAAAGCATTGCCTATCAGGCTGCCGTAACCCCTCACACGGCGATGCAGGCGGGGATGATCACCTCCATCGAGCCGGGCACCTATCGACCCGGGCAGTGGGGCGTACGTATCGAGAACCTGGTGATCAACCGTGACTCGGGCAGGAGCACGTTTGGTGACTTCCTCGAGTTCGAAACCCTGACGCTTTGTCCGATCGATACTCGTTGCCTGCTGCTCGATGTGCTGGGCAAGGAAGATGCGGCATGGCTTGATGCCTATCACGCCGAGGTGCGTCGACGTCTGGAGCCCCTGCTGGAGGGCGCCGCACTGGATTGGCTGCGGGAAAGGACCCAGGCGGTCAGCTGACTGAAACGATAAGGGCAACCCATGGGTTGCCCTTTCTTACTTGCAGATGACGATCATGCTGCGACTGGTGTAGCCGGCGGGGTTGATGCCGAAGGGATAGTCACCCGGTTCTTCATCGTTGTCACCGGACTTGGCGATGACCTTGTAGCCCTTGGCTCCACAGGAGGTTTCCGCCTTGTTGTAGCACTTGTTCCAGGAAGAGGAGAGGCCGGAGCAGTTGATATGCAGCCCCTTCTTGCCGTGCTTGACCTCGTCCTTGGCGGTCGCGGCACAACCAGCGACAGCCAGGATAGCTAGGATGAGCAAAATTCGTTTCATTCCTGTCCTTAACGCTTTGCGCGGGTCTGCGCCCGTGTTCGTTCGAGTTGCATCTTCCTGATGCTAGTTCGTCCCTGCGTTCAGTGAAAAATTCAAAGTAAAACACGGCGCACAGTTAAACAGGGTAGGTCGGCTCGCACAATCATTTAGGGCAATTTAAATGAAAATATTTCTCAATCAGTCGGCGGCTACCGGGGGAGGTGTGTCCTTGCGCATGGACAGGGTCGCACCCACCGACGCGGTGATGATCGCGGCGATCGCGAGCCATTGTGCGAGGCTGAGTACTTCGTTGAGGAAGAGCAGTCCGGACAGGGCGCCGAAGGCCGGTTCGATGCTCATCAGAGTGCCGAAGGTGCGTGCCGGCAAACGGGTCAGGGCGACCATCTCAAGGGTGTAGGGCAAGGCTGTGGACAGAATTGCCACCCCCAGGGCGACGGGGATCAGTGCTGGATTGAGCAACGCGGTACCGGCATGGGCGATGCCAATGGGGGCGACGAACAATGCCGCGATGACCACCCCCAGGGCGGCGGTCTGGATACCGTTCTCGGCGCCGGCTTTCTGTCCGTAGAGAATGTACAGCGCCCAGCAGACCCCCGCGCCCAGCGCATAGCCGGCGCCTAGCGGATCGACACCGACACTGGTTTCTCCGATGGGGATCAGCAGCAGCAGGCCGATGATCGCCAGGCCGATCCAGAGAAAATCCACCAGGCGTCTTGATGCATACAGCGCAACGGCCAGCGGGCCGGTGAACTCCAGCGCCACGGCGATACCAAGCGGCACGGTCTGCAGCGACATATAGAAGAGGAAGTTCATGCCGCCCAGTGCTGCGCCGTAGATGATGACGGTTTTCAGCGTGCTGGCGCTGAGCTTCGCCCGCCAGGGGCGTAGCAACAGCAGCATGATCACACTGGCAAACAGCAGGCGCAGGGTGGTGGTGCCCTCCGGACCGATCAGAGGGAACATGCTTTTTGCCAGGGAGGCCCCGGACTGGATCGAGGCCATGGCGATGAGCAGGACGCCGACGGGGAATAGCGTGGCGGCGAGGCTGCGGGTCTGGTTGTTCATTGCGGCAGGGCGTTCCTTATATAGAAGCAGTGTGGAAGGTCGGATGAGTGTGGCTATGATGCTAAACGCCGGGGTGAGTGAGCAATATATTGCTCAAAATTCTTTATTGAATTGCTTTCTAAATAAATCCTTGACGCCCCGTTTTATGTCTCTATAATTCGCCCCACTTCCGGCGCAGTCGGAA